>CAZAWN010000028.1:0-24192 GCA_964488825.1 uncultured Methyloversatilis sp.
GCCGCAGCCCCAGCAAACGCGTTGCCGTTGCCTGAACCGGTCTGGTTCTGCAGTTGGAAGCCGGAAGCCATCGCGCTACCGGAGAAAGCGAGTGTGACAAGCACAGGGATCAGGCGGGGTGTAATCATTGCAATTCCTCCTTAAGATTTTGGTGTGATTATCTTCCGCGGATTTTTCCGCGAGCGTCGCGTATTCTCTACTAAAGACGCGAAAATGCAACAAAATGTGTCACCGTTAGAACTCGGCGCTGGCGGGACGGCACCCTATAATCGCGGCCACCTTGTTCGCTTCGCGCTCGCCATGACCACCGCCCCCGCCAAGTCGCTAGAAACCTTCGCCAACCCCGCCTCGCAGCGGGATTACCGCATCCACATGGAGATTCCGGAGTTCACCTGCCTGTGCCCCAAAACTGGGCAGCCGGATTTTGCAGTGCTGACGCTCGACTACATACCCGATCGCTTGTGCGTCGAGCTGAAGAGCCTGAAGCTCTACATCTGGAGCTTTCGAGACGAAGGACATTTCCACGAGGATGTCACCAACCGCATCCTCGACGACCTGGTGCGCGCCACCAAGCCGCGTTTCATGCGCCTGACGGCGCGCTTTTACGTGCGCGGCGGGATTTTCACCAACGTTGTTGCCGAACACCGCAAGAAGGGCTGGAAGCCCGCGCCCAAGATCGAGCTGGACGATTTCCCTGCGCAGTCGAACACGCGGGGCTGAACCATGAACCCGAACCTCGACAAGCTGCAGACTTACCCCTTTGAGAAGCTGCGCGATCTCTACTCAGGGACCACGCCCCCGGCCGGCCTTTCCGAAATCAAGCTGCACATCGGCGAACCGCAGCATCCGACCCCGCAGTTCATCAAGGACGTGCTGGTCGCCAACCTCGGCGGGCTGGCGAGCTATCCCGCCACCAACGGTAGCGACGACCTGCGGCGTGCCATCGCCGAGTGGATCGCCCGGCGCTACGGTATACCGGCCCCGGACATTGCCACCCAAGTTCTACCGGTGGCAGGCTCGCGCGAGGCGCTATTCGCCATCGCGCAGTGCGTCATCGAGCGCAAGCACCAGCAGCCCGTCGTTATCTCGCCCAATCCTTTCTATCAAATCTACGAAGGGGCCGCCCTGTTGGCCGGCGCACGTCCCTTCTTCCTCAACACCCTGCCCGAGAACGATTTCCGCATGGACTGGGCGCGCGTGCCGGAAGAGGTCTGGATGGATTGCCAGCTCGTCTATGTCTGCTCTCCCGGCAACCCGACCGGCAAGGTGATGGCGCTTGACGAATGGAAAATCCTGTTCGAGCTTTCCGACCGCTATGGCTTCGTCATCGCCGCCGACGAGTGTTATTCGGAAATCTACTTCGACGAGGCCCGCCCCCCGCTCGGTGGCCTGCAGGCGGCACGTCAGTTGGGTCGCGACGACTACAAGAACCTCATCATGTTCAGCAGCCTGTCGAAGCGCTCGAACGTGCCTGGCATGCGTTCCGGCTTCGTCGCCGGCGACGCCTCGATCATGCAGAAGTTCTGGCTCTACCGCACCTACCAGGGCTGCGCCTTGAGTCCGACCATCCAGGCGGCCAGCGCCGTGGCCTGGCGCGACGAATCACACGTCAGGGACAACCGCCGCCGCTACGTCGAGAAATTCGCCCGCCTAGCGCCCATCCTGACGCAGCACCTGGATACTGCGCTGCCGGACGCCGGCTTCTACTTCTGGGCCTCGGTCAAGCCGACCGGACTGTCGGATACCGAATTCGCCCGTCGTCTGCGCGCCCAATATAATGTAACCGTCCTGCCCGGCAGTTACCTTGCCCGCGACGCGGCGGGCATCAACCCCGGTCGCGACTTTGTGCGCATCGCTCTGGTCGCTGGCGTCGAAGAATGCCACATCGCGGCCGAACGCATTGTCGCTTTTTGCCAATCGCTCTGAATCCGCTCAACCGTCAAACCATTTACAAGGAAATTGCCATGCATGAATTGCAAACCCTCATCGACCAGGCCTGGGAAGATCGCGCCAATCTGAAGCCCGGTTCCGCGCCCGCGCGCGTCGGCGAAGCCGTGCAGCACATCCTTGGCGAACTCGACAAAGGCACGCTGCGCGTCGCCGAGAAAATCGACGGTAACTGGGTCACGCACCAGTGGATCAAGAAAGCCGTGTTGCTGTCCTTCCGTCTTGAAGACAACGTGGTGATGGACGGCGGTGCGCTGCGCTACTTCGACAAGGTGCCAACCAAGTTCGCCACTTACGACAACCACAGCTTCCAGAAGGGCGGCTTCCGTGTTGTGCCGGGTGCTGTCGTGCGGCGTGGCTCCCACATCGCCCCGTCGGTGGTACTGATGCCCAGCTTCGTGAATATTGGCGCCTACGTCGGCGAAGGCACGATGGTCGATACCTGGGCGACCGTCGGTTCCTGCGCACAGATCGGCAAGAACGTGCACCTCTCAGGCGGTGTCGGCATCGGCGGAGTGCTGGAACCGCTGCAAGCCAATCCGACCATCATCGGTGACAACTGTTTCGTTGGTGCGCGCTCCGAAGTAGTCGAGGGCGTCATCGTCGAAGACAACTGCGTCATTTCGATGGGCGTCTTCATCGGCCAGAGTACCAAGATTTACGACCGCGCCACCGGCGAAGTCATCTACGGCCGCGTACCGGAGGGCTCGGTGGTGGTGAGCGGCAACCTGCCTTCCAAGGACGGCAGCTACAGCCTTTACTGCGCCGTGATCGTCAAGAAGGTCGACGCGCAAACCCGTTCGAAGACCAGCATCAACGAGCTGCTACGCGACTGACGCCACGCGACCGGGAGAAATAGCCCATGGGCGCGATGCACCGGCTGTTCCAGCTGATGGCCGAGAAGAATGCCTCGGATATTTACGTGTCGGTGGGCGCGCCGATCAATATCAAGATCAATGGCGTCTGCGTGGCGGTTAACCAGCAGACGATGGATACCGCCACGGTGATGGGGCTGCTGCAGGAGGTACTCACCGAAGCACAGCTGGTCGAATTTGAGAAGACCTTGGAACTCAACATTGGTTACGCACTCGAAGGCGTCGGCAATTTTCGTATTTCGGTGATGCGCCAGAAAGGCACGCCGGCCTTTGTGGTGCGCTACATTCCCACGCAAATTCCGGCGCTCGACAAGCTCAACCTGCCCCCCGTACTGGCCGACATCATCATGGAGAAGCGCGGCCTGGTATTGATGGTGGGCGCCACCAGTTCCGGTAAGTCGACCTCGCTCACCTCGATGCTCGACTATCGCAACGAACGTGTTTCGGGACACATCCTGACGCTTGAAGACCCGATTGAATTCATCTTTCGCAGCAAGAAATCCATCGTCAACCAGCGCGAAGTCGGGGCCGATACACATGATTTTCGTACCGCGCTAAGGAACGCCTTGCGCCAGGCGCCGGACTGCATCTTCATCGGCGAAATCCGCGACAAGGAAACGATGACCCAGGCGATCGCCTATGCCCAGTCAGGTCACCTTTGTCTCGCTACCCTCCACGCCAACAACAGCTATCACACGCTGTCGCGCATCATCAGCTTTTACCCGCTGGAAAATCGTCCGGCCCTGCTGGCCGACCTGGCCGCCACCCTGAAGGCGGTCATCTCCCAGCGACTCGTCAAGAAACCGGACGGATCGCGCATTCCTGCCGTCGAGGTAATGCTCAACTCGCGCCACCTCGGCGAACTGATCGAGAAGGGTGACATCGACGCCATCAAGGACGCCATGGAACAAAGCCTGACGCTCGGCTCCCAGACTTTCGAACAGGCCCTGTTCGAGCTTTACAAGAGCGGCAAGATCACGCTCGAAGAAGCACTTGCCAACGCCGACTCGGCGAGCAACCTGCACTGGCTGATCAGCAACACTGGCAAGTCAGCGGCAGACGTTACGCTCCATGCATCTCCACAGCCGGCTGCGGCAACGCCGGAAGCCGGCGCGAGCTTTTCCGAATTTACCCTGCGCATGGATTGAATCGTGACACCTGTTCTGGATTTGGCGAAAGACCTGATCGCCCGCCCCTCGATCACCACTGAAGACGCCGGCTGCCTTGACCTTATCGCCGCCCGGCTCGCTCCGCTCGGCTTTGTCTGCGAGCGTATGGACAGCACCGGGCCGACCGGCCTGGTACGCAACCTCTGGGCACGGTACGGCACGGCCAAGCCGCTCGTGGTGTTTGCCGGCCACACCGATGTCGTTCCTCCCGGCCCGGTCGAGAACTGGCAATCCGATCCGTTTGTTCCGACCGAACGCGACGGCATGCTTTACGGGCGCGGCGCCGCCGACATGAAAACCTCGGTGGCGGCGGCTGTGGTCGCCGTCGAACGCCTACTGGCCAGTCAGCAGCCGAATGGCTCCATCGCTTTTCTGCTCACCTCCGACGAGGAAGGCGACGCCACCGACGGGACCGTGAAGGTCATCGAAGCGCTCAAGGCGCGGGGCGAAACCCTCGACTGCTGCATCGTCGGCGAACCGACCTCTGTGCATGCGCAGGGCGATACGATCAAGAATGGTCGGCGCGGCTCGCTGTCGGGCAAACTGATCGTCAAGGGCATCCAAGGCCATGTCGCCTACCCGGAAAAAGTCAGGAATCCGATCCACCTCGCCGCCCCCGCACTGGCCGAACTGGCTGCCGCCCACTGGGACATCGGCAACGAGTTTTTCCCGCCGACCAGTTTCCAGATTTCGAACATTCATGCCGGCACGGGCGCTACCAATGTCGTGCCCGGCATGCTTGAAGTGCTGTTCAACTTTCGCTTCTCCACCGCCAGCACAGCCGAGGGCCTGCAACGCCGCACCCACGAAATTCTCAACAAGCACGTTCTTGACTACGACCTTCAATGGACTCTGGGCGGCCGCCCCTTCCTGACCGAGCCGGGCCGACTGGTGCTCGCACTGGTCGAAGCAATCCGGGCCGAAACCGGCATCACCGCCGAGCTATCCACTACCGGCGGCACCTCCGATGGCCGCTTCATTGCCGACATCTGCCCGGAGGTCGTTGAGTTTGGCCCGATCAACGCCACCATCCATAAAGTAAACGAATGCGTCGCGCTTGCCGACATCGAGCCGCTCGCCCGAATTTACGCAGCCACCTTCCGCAAGCTCCTTGCCTGATTCCGTGCCGCCACGCCAGCGCCGACTTTCTCATGACCGAACTCATTGACGACCTTCATACCCTTCGCGACTGGCTGCGCTGGGCAACCAGCCGCTTTAACGAAGCGAAACTCTTTTTCGGCCATGGCTGTGACAACGCGCACGACGAAGCTGCCTGGCTGATCCTGCATGCGCTGCATCTGCCGCCGGACCGCCTCGACCCTTATCTCGATGCGCGGCTGACCCGCCCGGAGCGACTTGCCGTGCTCGAATTGCTGCAACAGCGCATTTCACGCCGTTTGCCGGCCGCCTACCTGACCGGTGAAGCCTGGCAAGCCGGACTGCGCTTCTATGTCGACGAGCGGGTTCTGATCCCCCGTTCCTATTTCGCCGACTTGTTGGTCGAAGGCTTCGCGCCCTGGGTTGATGACCCGTACCAACTTACTTCGGCGCTTGATCTGTGCACCGGTTCGGGTTGCCTGGCCATCCTCATGGCGCACGCCTTTCCGCAGGCGCAGATCGATGCGGCGGACATCTCGGCCGATGCGCTCGAAGTTGCGCAACGCAATGTCGCCGAGTTCGATCTCAACGAACGCATCCGGCTTGTCGAAAGCGATCTGTTTGCCCAATTGGGCAAACGCAAGTACGACCTGATCATCAGCAATCCGCCTTACGTCACGGCCGAGGCGATGCGCGCCCTGCCGCCCGAGTATCGCCATGAACCCGAGAATGCCCTGGCCGCGGGTGTGGACGGGCTCGACATCGTGCGGCGCATCCTGCGCGCAGCACCGCAGCACCTGAAACGGCACGGGTTGCTGGCCGTCGAAGTCGGCCATAACCGGGAAATCGTGGAAGCCGCTTTTCCGAGCCTGGTCTTTACCTGGATCGACACCGAGAACGGCGAGGGGAAAATCTTCCTCCTGCGGCGCGAAGACTTGATCGAAGCCTAAGCCATCCCCGCCCAGAAGTGACTTCGCTCAACGCGGCGGTGGCGGTGGATTTCCCGGGGGAGGTGGTGGATTACCCGGCGGCGGCGGGGGTATCGAGGCAGACGCTGGCGCTGGCTTTTCCGATGTGTAGGTGGCGCCTACCGGTACGCGATGACCACGTCCATACATGCACTGGACGTAGGCATTATCGTAGTGCCTCTGGCTTCCGTGCATCGCTCGCCGCGAAGCATCCGCGCCCGAGGCGCTGCCAACCACAAGACCCATCCCGGCGCCGACGCCGGAACCATGGCGCCCGCCGATTGCCGCACCGGCAAGAGCGCCGATCGCTGTACCGATGGCAGCGTTTTGAACGGCAGCCGTATTGGCGGCTTGCTCCCTTGATCCGCCGCCGCTTTGATGAAAAGCGTAATCACGACAATAGAAGTCGTCGGCACGAAACTCGTCGAAAGAACGACCCGAACCAGGCAAAGCGAGTACGGAAGGCTCGCTGGGAACCGTCGCACAACCGGCAACTGCGAGAACAGCCAGTACAAGCGACCCGCGCTTAACGGATTTCGGCGCCATCGTTATTCCTTTTTAGAAGTCATTGGGGAGGTTGCGGGGGAACGGGCTCCCATGGTCCAACACACTCGCGCACATAAGGATAATACGCTTGGCTCTCCCGACAGTAATACCAGAAACCCGGATCAAGCGACTGCCGTTCCGGCTGCCGCTCGATATAGACCGGCGGCGGTGGAGCGGGAGGCGACGGTAGTATCACGAAGGGAGATGGCGGAAAGTAGGGGTGATGAAACGGATGATAAAAGGGCGAATAAGGCCACGGAGCGCCAATATTGATGCCCCAGTGAATGCTGGCACGCGGCTTACGATGGTGATAGGGATCTGCCCAGGCGCTGCCAGCGAGTCCAATGACGACCATCAGCGCCACGGTCGCCCGATACAAATGCTTCATTGGCTTCATTGCGCGTCCTTCGCTTCGATAGACCGGTTGACACTACTCCAACAGCTAACGAATGCGAGGCGATGTCGACGCACAGTGAAAATGTAAGGAATTGTTGCGGTGGAACGTCAGATGCCGTCCCACCAGCGCCGACTACTATTTGAACGGGTGACGCAGGACGATTGTTTCTTCCCGATCAGGACCGGTGGAGATCATGTCGACCGGCACGCCACAAACCTCCTCCATGCGCTTGATGTAAGCACGCGCCGCGGCCGGCAAACCTTCGAGCGTCTTGACGCCCACCGTAGTGTCGGTCCAGCCGGGCATGGATTCGTATACCGGCTCGCAACGTTCGAGGTCGTCGGCACCCACCGGCAGGATGTCGGTGAATTGGCCATCGAGCTTGTAGCCGACGCAGATCTTCATCTCCTCGATGCCATCCAGCACGTCGAGCTTCATCACACACAGGCCGGAAACGCCATTGATCTGGATCGAACGCTTCAGGGCGGCAGCGTCAAACCAGCCGCAGCGACGCGCGCGTCCCGTCGTCGCGCCAAATTCGTGCCCCTTGGTGGCCATGTGTTTGCCGACTGGGTCCTGCTTGTCGACCGCGTCGTACAACTCGGTCGGGAACGGGCCGCCACCGACGCGCGTGGTATAGGCCTTGGTGATGCCGAGCACGTAATGCAGCATGCCGGGGCCGACTCCCGAACCGGCTGCCGCCGCGCCGGCAACGCAGTTCGACGAGGTGACGTAGGGGAAGGTGCCGTGGTCGATGTCGAGCAGGGTGCCCTGGGCGCCCTCAAACAGGATGTTGGCGCCGCTCTTGTGGGCTTCGTAGAGGGCGCGCGGCACATCGGCGATCATCTTGGTCAGGCGCGGCGCTATGGCCATGGCGCCATCGAGCGTCTTCTGGAAATCTACCGGCTCGGCGCCGAGGTAGTTCTTCAGCACGAAGTTGTGATAGTCCAGAATCTCGGCGAGTTTTTCGGCGAAACGTTTCGGGCGCAACAGGTCCTGCACGCGCAGGCCGCGCCGCGAGACCTTGTCCTCGTAGGCCGGGCCGATGCCGCGTCCTGTCGTGCCGATCTTCTTGGCGCCTTTGGCGGCCTCGCGCGCCACATCCAGCGCCTGGTGGTAGGGCAGGATGAGCGGACAGGCTTCGGAAATCTTCACGCGCGCCTCGGCATCGCAGCCGGCGGCCTGCAATTCGTCGAGTTCCTTGATCAGGGCGTCCGGCGCCAGCACCACGCCGTTGCCGATGTAGCAGGTTACCCCGTCACGCAGGATGCCGGAGGGCACGAGATGCAGAACCGTCTTTTTGCCCTTGATCACCAGCGTGTGACCCGCGTTGTGACCACCCTGGAAGCGCACTACCCCTTGGGCGTGATCGGTCAACCAGTCGACGATCTTGCCCTTGCCCTCGTCGCCCCACTGTGTACCGACTACGACTACGTTCTTGGCCATTTCAGTTCTCCCCTAGAGACTCTCGATAATCCATTGCTCGTTGCGCCGCACCAGGCGGCGATCGCAGCCCGCCTCCCGCCAGCCAGCATCGGCGTGCCCCGGCAAAGCCGCAATCACGATTTCGCCCTGCGCGCGCAAGCGTTCGATCTCGGCGTGCAACACCGTATCCTCGGGCCAGGGCGCGAGAATTGCTCCCGGCGTGTTCTGCGGTTTGGCCAGCCGCGCCAATGGGCGCAAGTCCAGCGAAAAACCGGTGGCGGGCCGGGCGCGTCCAAAGCGCGCGCCAATGCCGTCGTAGCGCCCACCCAGCGCCAGCGCCGTCGGACTGTCGGCGCAGTAAGCAGCAAACACCACGCCATTGTGATAGTGATAGCTGCGCAGATCGGCCAGATCAAAGGACAAGGGCAAGTCGGCCATCTCGCCGGCCAGACGCTGCAGATCGCCCAGCGCCCGCGTAATTTCCGGAAGCATCGGCAAACAGGCGGCCGCACCACGAACCACCTCGACGCCACCATACAGCGTTGGCAAGGCAAGTAGGCCCGTGCGAATCAGATTCGGCAAGGGTGCGGTCAGTTCGCGCAGGGTCGGCATGTCCTTACCCTGCAGAGCCTCGAATAAATCCTGTTCGGCAGCAGGAGTCAGCCCCTGCCCGGCAACCAGAGCGCGGAAAATGCCGGCATGGCCCAGATCGATTCGGCTGGGCGGCAAGGCGGCAAGCTGCAGGGTGCGTGCCAGAAGGCGAATCACCTCGTGATCGGCTTCCAGGTCGGCATGACCATACAGCTCGATGCCAATCTGCACCGGTTCGCGCGTGGCGAACAGTCCGGACGGCCGGGTATGCAGCACGCTGCCGCAATAACACAGGCGTGTGACGCCCGCGCGGTTGAGCAGATGCGCATCAATGCGCGCCGCCTGCGGCGTGATATCGGCGCGCAAGGCGAGCGTACGGCCCGATAGTTGATCGACCAACTTGAAGCTGCTGAGATTGAGGTCGCTGGCAGCGTCGTCCAGCAGGGCGTCGGCGAACTCCAGTAAGGGCGGCGCGACTAGTTGGTAGCCATGGCGCGCAAACTCGTCGAGCATGCGTCGGCGCAGAGCCTCGACCTGCGCGGCCTCGTCCGGTAGCAGATCCTCGATGGCCTCGGGCAACAACCAGGTATGCGTCATGACAAAAGGCTAACTGAACAGCAGAATCAACGTCAGGCCGATGATGATCGAGGTCAGGCCGAAAAAGCGCAACTGTCCGTCGGCCAGTTCGGTGACGCGACGAAATGTGTCGCGCCACAAACGCGGTGCAACGAAGGGCAGCAGCCCCTCGATGACCAGCATCAGGCCAAAGGCCATCAACAGCGTGGTTGTCATGAATGCCTTGGCAGCTTACTTGCCGCCGGCCTTGCCGCCATTCTTCAGGTATTTGAAGAAATCGGCGCTGGGATCGACAACAAGCAAATCGCTCTTGTTGCCGAAGCTTTGACGATAAGCCTCCAGGCTGCGGTAGAAAGAATAGAACTCCGGATTGGCTCCGAAAGCCCTGCCGTAAGTGGCGGCGGCCTGGGCATCCCCTTCGCCCTTGATCTTCTGGGCATCGCGGTAAGCCTCTGCGACGATGACCTCACGCTGCTTGTCGGCATCGGCGCGGATTTTTTCCGACTCGGCGGCGCCCTCGGAACGCAACTCGTTGGCAACACGTTTACGCTCCGTCTCCATACGGCGGTAAACCGCCTCGGAAACCTCCTGGGGCAAATCGACGCGCTTGAGGCGGACATCGACAATTTCCACACCGATCTGGCGCGCATCGGCATCAGCTTTCTGCTGCACTTCGGTCATGATCTTGTCACGCACGCCGGAAACTACATCATGCACCGTACGGCGACCGAACTCCTCGCGCAGGCCGGCATTCACCACCTGCGATAAGCGTGTGCGCGCCAGCATCTCGTCACCGCCCACAGAAATGTAGTACTGACGCACATCGGCGATACGCCACTTGATGAAGGAATCGACCAGCACAGGCTTTTTCTCTGCAGTCAGGAAGCGCTCGGGTTCGACCGAGTCCATGGTCAGGATACGACTGTCGAAAAACCGCACGTTCTGGATCATCGGCCATTTGAACTTGAGGCCTGGCTCCTTGATCACGTCCTTGATCTCACCCAACTGGAAGACAATTGCGTACTGGCGCTGATCGACAGTAAACAGCATCGCACCAGCGGCAGCAAATACTGCGAAGACAATACCAAGCAATAAAGGCAAGCGTTGCATCAGCGTTCTCCCCGCTCGCGCGTCAGTTGCCCGCGCGTGCGCACATCGCGATTATCCTGGGCCGAAGCTGGTGCGGAGGAGCGTTCGGCCATATCGACAACAGGCGCCGCCGCAGCAGCGCCGTTCTGTTGCATTAACTTGTCGAGCGGCAGATAGAGCAGATTGCCCCCACCCTTCGAATCTACCAGCACCTTGCTGGTGTTGGCATAGACCTGCTGCATGGTTTCCAGATAAAGGCGCTGGCGTGTCACTTCCGGGGCTTTGGCGTATTCGCTGTAAAGCTTGGTGAAACGCGTCGCCTCGCCCTCTGCCGTTGCGATCAGACGGGCGCGGTAACCCTCGGCCTCCTGCAACAGACGCGAGGCAGTTCCGCGGGCGCGCGGGATGACATCATTCGCATAAGCCTCACCCTCGTTCTTGTGGCGCTCGCGGTCCTGGCCCGCTTTGACGGCATCATCGAAAGCAGCCTGTACCTGCTCGGGCGGCTGGGTGCTCTGCATCGTCACGGCGCGGATCTGAATTCCCGTCACATAGCGGTCGAGGATATCCTGGATCAGCTTCTGGGTATTCGCGGCAATCACATCGCGCCCCTCGTAAAGCACAAAGTCCATCTTGCTCTTGCCAACCACTTCGCGGATCGCCGTTTCGGATGCCTGCATCACCGAATCATCGGGATGACGATTGAAGAAGAGGTATTCCTTCGGGTCCTTGAGTAGATACTGGACGGCGAACTGGACACTGACTATGTTCTCGTCGTCAGTCAGCATCAACGCTTCTCGCGGCACCTTGTTCTTGTCCGAACCGCGGTAGCCGATCTCGACGGTGCGCACACCGGTCAGATTGACGACTTCGTGGGTCTGGATCGGCCAGGGCAGCCGCCAGCGCAGGCCGGGTTCCGTGGTTTCGGAGTACTTGCCAAGTGTCAATACCACGCCACGCTGGCTGGCATCGACAATGTAGAACCCGCTGGCAAACCAGACGATCGCCACCAGCCCCAGCAGGATGCTGATGCCACCACCGAACTGGCCGGGCGTCAAGGTCGGCAATTGAGGGCCGCCGGAACCACCGCCATCGTCCCCGCCGGAATTGGAAGGAGGGCCTTTTTTCTTGCCGAGCATGCCAGTCAGGCGCTTGTTGAAATCGCGCCACAACTCGTCAAGGTCCGGGGGACCCTGGTTATTGCGTCCGCCACCGCCGCGATTGGGGTCGTTGCCCCAGCCGGGGTCATTGAGCGACATCAGAAGGCCTGTAATCATGGTGTTCGTAGTTGGGGTTGATGTTATTTTCTGCAAGCGGCGGAGATAGTTTTAATGACACTTCCGCCAGAGCGGCACGCAACAGATCAAGACCAGCACCGGTGCGGGCGCTGACACGAGCGCGTGCGATGTTATCACAGTCGTCCCGCTCTAATCCTGGCCCGATACCCATCAGATCGATCTTGTTCCAGACCGCGATCTGGGGTACGTCGGCGGCGCCGATCTCTGCGAGTACCTTGCCGACGGCCTGCATTTGCTGGTCGCGATCGGGGCTTGCCGCATCGACGACATGCAGCAGCAGATCGGCGCGGATGGTTTCCTCCAGCGTGGCGTGAAACGCTGCCACCAACGCATGCGGTAGGTCGCGGATGAACCCAACGGTGTCGGACAGTACAACCTGGCAACCGGAGCGACCGTTTTCCAGTTCGCAAGTCGGCACATAGAGTTTGCGCGAGGTTGTGTCGAGGGTGGCGAACAACTGGTTTGCAGCATAGGCGCCCGCCTTGGTCAAGGCATTGAAAAGGGTGCTTTTGCCGGCGTTGGTGTAGCCCACTAGCGAGACGGACAACACTTCCCCGCGACCACGTCCCTTGCGGCGCACCGCCCGCTGCCGTTCGAGCAATTTCAGGCGGGATTTGAGCAAGGCAACCCGCTTGCCAAGCAACCGGCGGTCAGTTTCGAGCTGTTTCTCGCCCGGGCCGCGCAGGCCGATGCCGCCCTTCTGGCGTTCGAGGTGGGTCCAGCCGCGCACCAGTCGGGTCATCAAGTGTTCTAGCTGGGCCAGTTCGACCTGCAGCTTGCCCTCGTGGCTGCGCGCACGCAGCGCAAAGATGTCAAGGATCAGCGCGGTGCGGTCAACGACGCGTCGCTCCAGGGTCTTTTCCAGGTTGCGTTGCTGAGCGGGCGATAGTTCGTGATTGAACAGTACCAGATCGGCGCCGCTTGCCGCTGCGGCATGAGCGATTTCCTCGACCTTGCCCTTGCCGGCAAACAGCGCCGGATCGGGTCGGGCGCGCCGCCCGAACACGACTGCTACCGGCGTAGCTCCAGCGCTGTCAGCGAGCAGACGAAACTCTTCCAGTCGCTCGTTGTAATCGCCCTCGCCGAAATCGAGCTGAACAAGGACGGCGCTCTCGCCGACCGCCGGCCGTTCAAACATCGATCATAAGCGGGAGGAGGGGGGAACACTCACAGAGGATGGCAATCAATCCGTCTCGTCGGCGCCGATATTTACCGAACGCGCGGGAACGACGGTGGAAATGGCATGCTTGTACACCATCTGGGTCACAGTGTTTTTGAGCAGCACGACATACTGGTCGAACGACTCGATCTGGCCTTGTAGCTTGATGCCGTTGACCAGATAGACGGAGACGGAAATGTGTTCGCGCCGAAGTGCGTTGAGGAATGGGTCTTGTAGCATCTGCCCTTTGTTGCTCATGGTGGTCTCGATGGTTGTTATTAAAGTGAGTGGAATTTAGCCGATTTCGGTCGGACATGCCAGTACGCTGGCCAGAATTGTTTTCACGCACCGCCACTTTAGTAAGCAGTGCGGGACGTAACAGCCGAGCTTGTCAAACTTGTCTAAGGCTATGCTGATGCTTTATGCTGCAATGCAGTATAGTGGTATCAGGAGAATAAATCATTGAACTGATGGGTTCTGGGATAATACATTCAAGGTTTGATCACGACCTTTGTTCATACAATTGTCGCATTGCAGCACTATGGAGAAAGATATGGAAATTAACCGGGTAGGAAAGTTCGAGGTTCGCAATATCGTCAATTCAGTTGATCGCGCGTTGATTGATCTTTACGGAATCAACATGACCGATGCGAAGATTACGCGCTTTGATGCTTTAGGGGTTTATGAGAAGACGGGTTGCCCTGTTAAGGTGGCCGAGTACTTCGCCCATGCGAAAGGCTTAACCCCAATTTTCAAGTCTGCTGCATGATTCTCTGAGTATCCAAGAAAAAGAAGGGGCAATCGGATTACCGATTGCCCCTTTTTACTTATGCAACGGAACAAGCTTGGCTTAGATACCCTGCTTCAGTTGATCCAGAATTGCCGGGTTCTCAAGTGTTGAGGTGTCTTGTGTAACTTCCTCACCCTTGGCGAGCGAGCGAAGCAGACGACGCATGATTTTGCCGGAACGTGTTTTTGGCAAGTTGTCGCCGAAACGGATGTCCTTCGGCTTGGCGATCGGACCAATTTCCTTGCCGACCCAGTTGCGCAATTCATTGGCAATCTTCTTTGCTTCTTCCGCAGAGGGGCGAGCACCCTTGAGAACGACGAAGGCGCAAATTGCTTCACCGGTCAGGTCATCAGGTCGTCCCACCACGGCGGCTTCAGCCACCAGCGGATTAGAAACCAGAGCCGACTCGATCTCCATTGTTCCCATGCGGTGACCCGAGACGTTGAGAACGTCGTCGATGCGCCCCATGATGGTGAAGTAGCCTGTCTTGGCGTCGCGTACCGCACCGTCGCCGGCGAGATAGAGTTTGCCGCTGAAATCGGGAGGATAGTAAGACTTGGCATAGCGATCAGGATCGCCCCAGACGGTGCGGATCATGGAGGGCCAAGGCTTCTTGACAACGAGGAAGCCACCGTTGCCCCAGGGCACATCGGTACCGGTTTCATCGACGATAGCGGCCTGGATACCCGGGAAGGGCAGCGTGCAGGAACCCGGAACCAGCGGGGTAACGCCCGGTAGCGGAGTGATCATGTGACCGCCGGTTTCGGTCTGCCAGAAGGTATCGACGATCGGGCAGCGCGAACCGCCGACGTTCTCGTAATACCACATCCATGCTTCTGGGTTGATCGGCTCACCGACCGAACCGAGGATGCGCAGTGACTTGAGGTCGTAGTTGCGCGGATGGGTGGTCGGAGTGCCTTCGGAAGCCTTGATCAGCGAACGGATCGCGGTCGGTGCGGTGTAGAAGACGGAAACCTTGTGATCCTGAATCATCTTCCAGAAACGACCGGCATCCGGGTAGGTCGGCACGGACTCGAAAACGATTTCGGTCGCGCCGCAGGCGAGCGGGCCATAGGTGATGTAGGTATGGCCCGTAACCCAGCCGATGTCGGCGGTACACCAGAACACATCATCCTTCTTGATGTCGAAGGTCCACTTCATCGTCAGGATGGCATGCAGCAGGTAGCCGCCAGTGGAGTGCTGAACACCCTTCGGCTTGCCGGTCGAACCGGAGGTGTACAGAAGGAACAGCGGATGCTCGGCATCGACCCACTCGGGTTCGCAGGTATCGGGCTGGCTGGCGGAAACTTCGTGGTACCAGACATCGCGGCCAGCAACCATGTTGCAGGCGCCACCGGTACGCTTGATCACGAACACATTCTTGACCTGATGGCCCTGGGCCAGGGTCAGCGCCTCATCCACAGCGGGCTTGAGCGGAATCGACTTGCCACCACGGCACTGCTCATCCATGGTGATGACGGCAACCGCGCCGGCATCGAGAATGCGCTCTTCGAGCGACTTGGCCGAGAAGCCACCGAATACGACGGAGTGGATTGCGCCGATACGGGCACAGGCCTGCATCGCCACGATGCCTTCAACCGACATGGCAACGTAGATCAGAACACGGTCGCCCTTCTTGATACCGCTTGCACGCAACGCGTTGGCGAACTTGCTGACGCGGGCCAGTAAATCCTGATACGTGACCTTGGTGACGGAACCGTCGTCCGCTTCAAAGATCAGGGCAACTTTGTCACCCAGGCCGGCTTCGACATTCTTGTCGAGGCAGTTGTACGAAACGTTGAGTTTACCGTCAGGGAACCACTTGAAGAACGGAGCTTTGGAATCGTCAAGCACCGTGTTGAAGGGTTCCTTCCAGACCACGTGCTCTTTTGCCAGACGGCCCCAGTAACCCGTGTAATCCTGCTCGGCTTCCTTGCACAGTGCCTCGTAGGCGGCCATGCCGGAAATGGTGGCTTTCTTGATTGTTTCTTCGGACGGGGGAAAGACGCGGCTTTCCGACATGACCGATTCAATGGCGCTCATTGAGATTTCTCCTCTCGCAATGACGTTATGAAACTAAAAACCAGCCTTGCAGCTGGCAGCTATTGGAACTCTTTTTTGTAGCTTCGATTCTATCCGATTAACTGATTCGATAGCTTACGCAGGTCTTACGCTGCTTCGCGCCGGAAAGGGTGCTGATCGTCAAAGTGTAGAATATTTCCACGATTCCGGGCCACATTTCGAACCGCACGAATAACAAAACCAGAGGGAACTTGCCATGTCTGCAGCGATCAAGCAGGAAGACTTCATCGTCTCGATTTTCGATGCCTTTCAGTTCATCAGCTACTACCACCCGCTTGACTATATCCAGGCGCTTGGGCGGGCTTACGAGCGCGAACAGAGCCCGGCAGCTCGTGATGCGATTGCCCAGATACTGACCAATTCCCGTTTGTGTGCCGAAGGGAAACGGCCCATCTGCCAGGATACGGGGATCGCTGTCGTTTTTCTCAAGATTGGCATGAATGCGCGCTGGGATGCGCAGATGAGCATCCAGGACATGGTGAATGAAGGCGTGCGTCGAGCCTACAACCACCCGGACAACAAACTACGCGCCTCGGTGTTGCTCGACCCGGCTGGCAAGCGCACCAACAGCAAGGACAACACGCCGGCTGTCATCCACTACGAAATGGTCGAAGGCGATCACGTCGAGGTGATCTGTGCGGCCAAGGGCGGCGGTTCGGAAAACAAGTCCAAGTTCTATGCCCTCAACCCCTCGGACTCCATCGTCGATTGGGTGTTGAAGACAGTGCCGACCATGGGCGCCGGCTGGTGCCCGCCGGGCATCCTCGGCATCGGCATCGGCGGTACTCCCGAGAAGGCGATGTTGCTGGCCAAGGAATCCCTGATGGCGCCGGTCGATATCGACGCACTGATCGCCCGCGGCCCGAGCAATCGCGTTGAGGAACTGCGCCTCGAACTCTACGAGAAGGTCAACGCGCTGGGTATCGGCGCACAGGGTCTCGGCGGCCTTACCACGGTGCTTGACGTCAAGATCATGGACTATCCGACCCACGCTGCCAGCCTGCCGGTGGCGATGATCCCCAATTGCGCCGCCACCCGCCACGTTCATTTCCACCTCGACGGCTCCGGCCCCGCCAGGCTCGAAGCACCGAGCCTCGACCAGTGGCCGCAAGTCGCCTGGGCGCCGGATACGGAGAAATCCACCCGCGTCAATCTTGACACCCTGACGCCTGCGGAAGTCGCCGCCTGGAAACCGGGCCAGACGCTATTGCTCAACGGCAAGATGCTAACTGGCCGCGATGCCGCGCACAAGCGCATCCAGGACATGCTGGCCAAGGGCGAGAAGCTGCCGGTCGATTTCACCAACCGCGTCATTTACTATGTTGGACCGGTCGATCCCGTCCGTGACGAAGTGGTCGGACCGGCCGGCCCCACGACGGCTACGCGCATGGACAAGTTCACCGAGATGATGCTGGCGCAGACGGGGCTGATCTCCATGGTCGGCAAGGCCGAGCGAGGTCCGGTGGCCATCGAGGCGATCAAGAAGCACAAGTCGGCCTATCTGATGGCCGTCGGCGGTGCGGCCTACCTCGTCGCCAAAGCCATCAAGGGGGCGAAGGTAGTGGGGTTTGCCGACCTGGGTATGGAAGCTATCTACGAGTTCGAAGTGCGAGACATGCCGGTCACGGTCGCAGTCGATTCAAGCGGCACTTCGGTGCACCAGACGGGTCCGCAGGAATGGCAAGCCAGAATCGGCAAGATTCCGGTCGTCAAGGCTTGAGTGTGCCGTCCCGCCAGCGCCGACTTTTTGATTGCGTGGAATGATCGGAGTTTTTGATTCGGGTTTCGGCGGCCTGTCGGTGCTGGCCGCCATCGCTACCGTTCTGCCGCGGGCCGATCTGCTCTACCTGGCTGATACCGCCCATGTTCCGTATGGTGAAAAGCCCGATTTATTTATTACGGGCCGGGTGCTTGCCATTGGCAGCCATTTGGCCGAACAGGGATGCAAACTGATCGTCGTCGCCTGCAATACGGCGACCACCACGGCGATCCAGTCTTTGCGGGATCATCTTCCGGGCGTCCCGATCGTCGGCGTCGAACCGGGTGTCAAGCCGGCAGCGCAGTCCACCCGTACCGGCCATGTGGTAGTGCTGGCGACCGAGGCGACAGCCCAGAGCAAGCGGCTTGCCCAGTTGATCGAGACTCACGCCGGACATGCCCGTGTTACTGTCGTGCCTTGTCCGGGCTGGGCGACGCACGTCGAATCCCTGCGGCCTTTCACCGGAGAATTTCGTGCTCAGGTAGCCGAGAAAATTCGCCCGTTGCTGGCGGATGGCGTCGACCGTATCGTGCTTGGTTGCACGCACTATGCCTTCCTCAAGCCGATCATTGCACCGCTGCTGGACGAGCATGTCGAATTGATTGATGTCGCCGACGCGGTGGCGCGCCAAGTCGTCAGATTGGCAGGGGAGGGCGCGGGGCGCAGTGAGTTGATCCTCCAGGCAACCGCTCGCCCGCAGCGACTCCAGATTGCTTTACCCATGCTGGGGTTGACTGTGCTGGCGGAACGCAGTGTTCCGGCGCAACTCGTCAGGCTTTAGCTTTGGCTGCTTCTTGTGCGCCGTGGCGGGCGAGGTAAATCACGGCGGCGAGTATCAGCGCGCCACCAGCCAGTTGAAGCCCGCTGACGGTTTCGCCGAGCACCAGTAACGCCAACCCGATAGTGATCAACGGTTCCAGTGTCGACAGTGTCGATGCGTCGGAGGCGCCCAGTTTTTCGAGACCCTTGAAGAAGCCCAGAATGGCCAGCAAGGTGGAAAAAATGGCGATCGCCAGTACGGCCAGCCAACCTTCGGTCGAGCGCGGCAGTGCCAGGCCCTCCGCACTGGCTGCGCCGCCATAGACAATCGCCGCAGCAAGCATGACGACCGTTGCCGCCGGCAACGCGCCGACGCGCGGCATCACGCCTTCGCCAGCCAGGATATAGATCGAGTAAATCAGGGCGGCACCCACCCCGAGCATGATGCCCAGGGGTTGGCTGTGCAGATCGCCCCCTACCGTGAGCGCGGTTCCCGCCAGGGCGGCCGCAACGGCCCAGGCCCGTGCCGCGCCAATCTTGCGGCGATAGACCAGCGCCGACATGACCGTCACAATCGCCGGGTACAAGTAGAGCAGCAACCCCACCAAACCGGCGCTGGCATGCTTGAGCGCAGAAAAGTAGCAATAGGCCTGACCGACATAGCCGACCGCACCCATTGCGGCGACCCAAAGCAAGTCTCTGCCGCGCGGCCAGCGCATGCCTTGCCACATCCCCCAGGCGGCCAGCAGGAGTCCGGCGATGGCGAAGCGCAGGAACAGCATGTTCGTCAGGGAGACGTCTTCCCGATAGGCAATTTTGGCGAAGATGGCCATGGCGCCAAAACCGGCTGCCGAGACGACGATCCACAGCACACCCTGCCATCGTTCGGCGTTTCTGCTAAGACTGTTGTTCATGGCATTGAGTCGAGCATTCGCGCCATTGGCGCATCACTGCGCGCCCTTGCGCACAGTGCTATCGAGCAAGCGGTGTTAGTGGGTGTGGGTGTCCGGGCTATGCACGTGGCCGGCGGCGATTTCATCGTCCGATGCAGCGCGAACTTCGTTGACCGTGCAAGAAAATACCAGCGCCATGCCGGCCAGCGGGTGATTGCCGTCGAGCATGACCTTGTCGTCGACCAGATCGGTGACGCGATAGATGACGAAATCTTCGTCGTCCGCGCCGGAAGGCGCGCCTTCGAACTGCATGCCGACCTCGATTTCCTTCGGAAAACTGTCGCGCGGTTCGATCTGGACCAGATCGGCGTCGTACTCGCCAAAAGCCTCGTCGGGCTGCAACTTTACATGCAACTCATCGCCCGCTTGTTTGCCCTGGAGGGCTTCTTCAATCTTGGGGAAAATGTCGTCGTATCCGCCATGCAGATAAACAATCGGGCGTTCGCCCGCATCCACCGTTGCACCATCGGGGTCGGTGACTTTATAGGCGAGAGTGACCACAGTATTCTTGGCAATAAGCATGTGATTTCCTGAGAGAGAGTCAGGCGTGGGCGCCCGATTTGCGCTGGCCGAGTTGTTTGACCAGCTTGAAAACCTCGGCCGCATGGCCTTTGGCGGTAATGTCGTAGAGGGCGTGACGGAGTGTGCCTTGCTTGTCGATAATGAAAGTGGAGCGGATCAGGCAAAGCTTCTTGTGACCGTCGTGTTCGCGGAAATGCATCACGCCAAACTTGCGGCACACCTCGCCGTCCTGGTCGGACAGCAGACGAATCGAGAGGCCGTGCTTGTCGCGAAAATCCGCATGGGCGAGGCAGTCGTCGCGCGAGATACCGATCACCGCACAGCCATGGCGATTGAACTCGTTTTCGTGGTCGGAAAAGTCGATGGCTTCGAGCGTACAGTAGGGCGTACCGTCTTTCGGATAGAAAAACAGCACGATATGTTGCTTGCCGAGCAGGGATGCCGTATCGAACAACTCCATATCGGCGTCGGGCAAGATGAATTGCGGTGCGGCTTGTCCTAGGTGGAGCATATCGGCCTCCGGGAAACGATGCTGGATTCTAACCGCAGAATTTCCGGCAACTCTGCGATTCGCCAGCGTGGTTTCACGTCGTGGATGCGGTCAGCAACTCGAGCCCGCCCATGTAGGGTCGCAGGACCTCCGGCACGGTCACCGTGCCATCGGCGCGCTGGTAGTTCTCTAGCACTGCGACGAGGGTCCGACCCACGGCGAGTCCCGATCCGTTGAGCGTATGCAGCGGACGCGGCTTGCCGCCTTTGTCTCGGCAGCGCGCCTGCATGCGGCGCGCCTGAAATGCCTCGAAATTGGAGCAGGAAGAGATTTCGCGGTAAGTCTCCTGCGCCGGCAGCCAGACTTCGAGGTCGTAGGTCTTGGCCGCCGAGAAACCCATGTCGCCGGCGCACAGCGCCATCTTGCGGTAGGGCAGACCGAGCTTTTGCAGGATGGTTTCGGCGTGGCCGGCGAGTTGTTCCAGCGCCTCCCACGAAGCTTCGGGGGGGACGATCTGTACCAGTTCCACCTTGTCGAACTGGTGCTGGCGAATCATGCCGCGCGTGTCCTTGCCGTAGCTGCCGGCCTCGGAACGGAAACAAGGGGTGTGGCAGACGAACTTGAGCGGCAGTTTTTCAGTTTCGAGAATCTCGCCGCGCACGATGTTGGTGACCGGCACCTCGGCG
Source organism: uncultured Methyloversatilis sp. (assembly GCA_964488825.1). GTDB lineage: Bacteria > Pseudomonadota > Gammaproteobacteria > Burkholderiales > Rhodocyclaceae > Sulfuricystis. The sequence goes on from CAZAWN010000028.1 coordinate 21,180, forward strand.
GTGGGAATCAGGTAGAGGCGGCTGCCATCCGAGCGCTCAACGCGGAACAAGTCTTCTTCGAACTTGGGCAACTGGCCGGTGCCGAACATGCTGTCAGGGTTGACGAGGTAAGGCGTATAGAGCTCCGTGTAGCCATGCTCCTGCGTATGGGTGTCGAGCATGAACTGGGCGAGTGCGCGATGCAGGCGCGCCATCGCGCCGCGCATCACGGTGAAGCGGCTGCCGGAGATCTTCACGCCACTGGCAAAATCGAGCCCGCCCAGAGCTTCGCCCAGATCGACGTGATCCTTCGGCGCGAAATCGAAGGTCGGCGGCGTACCCCAACGCGACACTTCGACATTGCCCGTCTCGTCACGGCCTTCCGGAACGCTTTCGTGGGGCAGGTTGGGAATCCGCGAAACGAAGGCATCCAGTTCGGCCAGCAGCACGGTGAGCTTTTCCTCGTTGGCCTTGAGGGCGTCGCCCAGTCCGGCGACCTCGGCCATCACCGGCCCGACATCTTCGCCCTTGCCCTTGAGAATGCCGATCTGCTTGGACAGGTTATTGCGCTTCGCCTGCAATTCCTGCGTCTGGGTCTGGACCTGCTTGCGTTGCGCTTCGAGCGCTTCGAACGGGGCGAGATCAATCGCGGCGCCGCGTCGGGCGAGGCCGGCAGAGACAATCTCCGGCTGGGTGCGCAGTAACTGGATGTCGAGCATGATATGTCCTTGAATTGGCCGTAGCGGCTTGCTTTACTGGTAGGTGAGTTGTTTCATTTTACGGGGGATTGCCAATGATCTCGCTCAAGGATTGCCTCGATTACAGCGATCTGACCGAGGAAGAGGTCGCCGTCATCGCCAGGCATGAGCATTTGCCCTATCCTTACGCGGTCGAACTCGCGTGTGGAATGTCGCAAAGTCCCGCTGGTGAGGAATTGTTGCGGCTGCTGTTGAAGGCGGCGGTCCGTGACGCCCGCCACGACCATGACACGGTGGCGCTCAAAGCGGCGCGCCACGCCCTTGAGCAGTTCGCTGCAGCGCACCCCGGCTGCTGATCAGCCGTTTTCCTTCTGCCGCTTGCGGTACTGGGCGTCGAGCGTACGCAGGTGTGCGAGTTTGTCGCTGATCTTCTGCTCCAGTCCGCGCAGCGTCGGCTTGTACCATTCAATGCGAGGCATGGCCTCGGGAAAGTAAGTTTCGCCCGCCGCGTAGGCTTCTGGTTCGTCGTGGGCGTAACGGTAGGAGCTGCCGAAGCCCAACTCCTTCATCAGCTTGGTCGGGGCATTGCGCAGATGTTCCGGCACCGGCCGGCTCTGATCATTGCTTACAAACCGGCGCGCTGTGCCGTAAGCGACATAGCCGGCGTTCGATTTGGGCGCCACGGCCAGGTAGATCACCGCATTGGCCAGGGCCAGTTCGCCTTCGGGGGAACCCAGCCGCTCGTAGGTTTGCGCGGCATCCAGCGCCATGGTCAGCGCACGCGGATCGGCCAGCCCGATGTCTTCGCTGGCCATGCGAATGATGCGCCGGGCGAGGTAGAGCGGGTCGGCGCCGCCGTCGAGCATGCGGCAGAACCAGTAGAGCGAGGCATCCGGGTTCGATCCGCGCACCGACTTGTGTAGCGCCGAAATCTGGTCGTAAAAGGCGTCGCCGCCCTTATCGAAGCGGCGCAAGTCGGAAGCCAGCGCCTGTTCGAGAAACTCGGCGCTGACGAGACGGCACTCGGTAGCCTGTGCGGCTGTGCGCAGGGTTTCGAGAACATTCAGCAGTCGCCGTGCGTCGCCATCAGCATAGCCGACGACGCGGTCGATGGCTTCGGGTGAGAATTCAAGGTCAGGGAAGGCATGCTCATGGGCGCGCTGATACAGTTCGCGCAACTCATCCGCCGCCAACGGCTTGAGCACATACACCGCCGCACGCGATAGCAGCGCGGAATTCACTTCGAACGAGGGGTTCTCCGTGGTCGCACCGATAAAGGTGAGCAACCCCTGCTCGACATAGGGGAGAAAAGCATCCTGTTGCGCCTTGTTGAAGCGATGCACTTCGTCGACAAACATCAGCGTACGTCGACCGGACTGCGCCAAGGCGAACTGCGCCTGCTCGACGGCGGCGCGGATGTCCTTGACGCCCGAAAACACCGCCGACAGCGCGATGAATTCGGCGTCGAACGCGTCCGCCATCAGTCGTGCCAGTGTCGTCTTGCCGACGCCCGGTGGCCCCCAGAGAATCATCGAGTGCGGCGTCTTTGAGGTAAAGGCGAGCCGCAACGGCTTGCCCGGTCCGAGCAGGTGCTGCTGGCCAATGACGTCATCCAGAGTCGCTGGACGCAGCTGTTCGGCCAACGGTGCGTGGGGGTTGTCAGAGGCGAACAGGTCGGTCATCGTCATCGTTTCAGGGTAAGCTGCTCATTATCGTTCAAGTTTTCAAGAGAACCTTATGTTCGACATCCAGAACTACGCCAGCTTTCTGATCGCCATCCTGGTTTTCCAGCTCGTGCCTGGCCCGGGTACGATCGCGATCCTCAACGCCACCGCGCGCAACGGACTCGGCGCAGGTTTCGGCGCGGTGCTGGGCACTTTGGTCGGCGACTTCATCTACATGGTTGCGGCCGTGCTGGGACTTGCGGCGGTCATGCAGGCTAATCCAATCCTGTTCGAAGCCCTGCAATGGTTTGGCGCCGCCTACCTCGTCTGGATGGGCATCCAGTTGCTGCGCACCCGCTTTGCCAGCGACGCTGACAACTCCGAGCCGCAACGCTCGGGCTGGGTCTATTTCCGCCAGGCCTGTATGGTGAGTCTCACCAACCCCAAAGTCATCCTGTTCTTCGTCGCCTTCTTTCCGCTCTTCCTGCGCGCCGACGCGTCCGGCGGCACGCTAGTCGCCATGATGCTGCACGTTACGCTGTTAAGTTTCCTTTACCAGGCCGGGCTGGTGCTGGTTGGCAATGTGGTGGCTTCACGGCTGAAAGCTTTTCCCTTTGCGCGTCGGTTGGCGACGCAGATGGCGGGCATCGCGCTGATCGGCTTCGGTTTCAA
>CAZAWN010000029.1:0-13087 GCA_964488825.1 uncultured Methyloversatilis sp.
AAACCTTGTTGAAAGCTCATTTTCTTACCCCTGTCAGAGAATTTGACGGATGTCGTTCATCGTAAAAGCACCAAGCGTGCCAACCTCAACCGATAAGCCCGTCGGGTTGCGTGTCACCGCTTGCACCAGACCGTAGGCCAGCGCCATCGGCGTCGAGGTTTCCGAACCGTTCTTCGCGCTGATGCTGTAGGTGTAATTGCCCGCCGCCGCCTGTGCGCCGCTATTGGCTGCACCGTCCCAGACGAAAGGATGAATGCCGGCCGTCTGGGCGCCGAGTTCCAGGGTGCGGACCACCAGACCGTTGCTGTCCTTGATGGTGACCGTGACCTCATCCGCCGGTTTGCCCAGTTCGAAACCGCCGATACCACCCTGCTCGCCCAGTGCCAGCGTTGCGCCCGGCACGAGCACACCGCGATTGACCAGCGCTGCCGCCTCGAAGGTTTGCGATTCAGTCATCCCGGAAAGCAGGGTTTGCATCGTTGCATTCAGCTTTTCGATGCCATTCACCGTACTAATTTGCGCTAACTGAGAGGTCAACTCCGCATTTTCCATTGGACTCAGCGGGTCCTGATTCTTCAGTTGCGTCGTCAGCAGCGTCAGGAAGCGATTCTCCGCCTCGTTCATAACCGAGGGATTGTTGGTCTTGCTGCGGGTGGCCAGACTGGCGTAAATCGATTCGGCAGGATTGCTTACGGAATTAGTTGTCATCATTTTGTCCTTTATTGCTGGCCGATTGCCAGGATTTTGGTCATCAGGGTCTTCGCTGTGTTCATCACTTCGGCGTTGGTTTGATAGGCGCGCGAGGCCGAGATCATGTTCACCATCTCCTCGACCACATTCACGTTCGGCAGGGAAACATAGCCGCGCTCGTCGGCGGCGGGATTGTTCGGGTCGTACTGGAGACGCAGCGGCGCGGCACTTTCGACGACCTGGGTGACGCGCACGCCGATCCCGCCCCCTTCGACCGGCGTCGCTCTGAAAACAACCTGCTTGGCGCGATACGGCTGCCCATCAGAGCCGACCACACTGTCGGCGTTCGCCAGATTGCTCGCCACGGCGTTGAGGCGCGCGGATTGCGCGGTAAGGGCCGAGCCGGCGATGCTGAAGATTCTGAAGTCGCTCATGATTATTGACTCTGCATGGCGCGCTGCAAGCCTTCGAAGCGCTTATTAACGAACATGATGAGCGCTTCGAGCTGGAGGGAGTTCTCCGCCATGGAGGCGCGCTCAACGTCCATGTTCACCGTGTTGCCATCGACCGCGCCCTGATACTCGGCTCGATACTTCACGGCGCCGCCGTAAGGCAGGTCGTTCGTCCCGGGCAAATGTCCCATCTGGGTACGGTTCAAGGTCACCGGATCGACGGACGGTACAGAACTACTGCCCAAGGCCATTTTGAGGGCGGATTTGAAATCGACATCACGCGCCTTGTAATTGGGCGTATCGGCATTGGCAATGTTTGACGCAAGCAATTCCTGGCGGTAACCGCGGATGTTCATCGCGTTACGCAGGGTAGCAAGGTCTTGATCGAGTCGGGCGAGCATGGCAATCGGGCATGAAGTTTTAGGCAGACTCTAACTGCAGTAATCGTGCCACCAAGTAATTCGCCGCTTTTCTCCTGTCTGCTTTGCCGATTGCCGGCAGCAACGGCAATTCTTGCCTGCGCGAAAATAGCGCGGGCAAAACCCTGTTGCCAGAAGGAACCGACCAGTAGAAACATGCTCCAATGAGGCATGCGCAATTTCTTTTTCATTCTGCTGTTGGTCCTGCACGGTGTCCCGGTACATGCCAGGCAAGACCCGGCGCCCGTCAGGAAAGCCATTGACGCCTGGCTGCAGATTCAGACCAGCGGGCTCCCTGGAGAGGTCAGCTGGGATATCGGCGCACTTGATCCAGCCAATCAGCTCGCCCCATGCAAGAGCTTCGACATCGCCCGTCCGGCGGGCGGTCGCCCCTGGGGGCGCACCAACCTTGTCGTGCGCTGTCTGGGCGAAACCAGTTGGCGCGTCTTCATTCCCGTACATGTTCGCGTCAAGTCGGCTTATCTGATCAGCGCCCGTCCTGTAGCGCAAGGTCAGACCCTTGTAGAAGAGGATCTGACGACAGAGTTCGGCGACCTGTCCGAACTCCCGGCATCAACGGTCACCGACCCCCTGCAGGCCATCGGTAAAACCGCCAGCACCTCGATTCCCGCCGGCCGGCCGCTCCGGTCCGATCAGCTCAAGGCGCCTGTCGTGGTGCGTCAGGGTCAAACCGTAAAAGTAGTCTCGCGCGGGGCTGGCTTCGCTGTCGGCAATGATGGTCGCGCGCTCAATAACGCATCTCCAGGTCAGGTCGTCCAGGTCAGGCTCTCGTCGGGCCAGGTTTTGAGCGGTATTGCCGACGCTCACGGAGTCATCCAAGTAAGCTATTGATCTGCTTATAAAAGTACTTCCGGCATCCGATGGATGTTTTTTCCTCAAGTTTCGCGCGCACCTGCCGTTACAATCCTCATCAGTCACGTCTTAGTGCGCAAAGGAAATTACCGTGAAGATCACAAGTTCATTACCCTCGATCGGCAACGCCCCGGGGACGAACGCATCCAGAGCCGGCGCTGCCCCGCAGAAACCTGCTGGCACCCCGGCTGCCGACCGTGTGGACATCTCCGCCGCCTCTACTCGCCTGCACGAAGCTTCTGCCGGCTCCGCCCCGGTGGATGCTCAACGGGTCGCCGAGATCAAGCAAGCGATCAGTGAAGGCCGTTTCAAGATCAATCCGGAGCGCATCGCCGACGGCCTGCTGGCCAGTGTCAGCGAAATGCTCGGTCGCGCAGGCAAGCCTGCCTGAGGCCGCACCGACTTGACGCTTCAAGCCATCACTGCAGCATTGGACGCCGAAGTCAGTACGCTGCGCCACTTCATTGATACCCTGCACCGCGAACAGTCGCTGTTGAAAGCCGGCGAGACGGAAGCGCTCACTTCCTTGGTGGAGATCAAGACCAGACTGGGCAATCAGTTGGCTGAGCTTTCCGGGCAGCGCGAAAAGTCCCTTGATGAGCTGGGTTTACCCCCCGGAAAAACGGGCATGGAACAGATGCTGAGCCAGTTCGGCTCCCCTCAAAGTTTGCAGTGCTGGAACGAACTGCTGCGTTTGGCTGGCGAAGCCCGTGAGCTGAATCTGCTCAATGGCAAGCTCATCGGCCTGCTGATGCAGCACAATCAGTCGGCGTTGATGGCTTTGACGGTAGCCAGTGATCGCGCTATGACCTATTACGGACCGGATGGTCAGCAGCGTACCGGTGTATCCGGACGCATGCTCGGTTCCGCCTGATTACTGAATCGGCAACTCGACCGCATCATCGGGAGTGCGCGACTCAAGATTTATCGAAACGCGCCGATTGCGCTGACGCCCCTCCACCGTCGCATTGTCCGCCAGCGGACGCTGCTCCGCGTAGCCACTCGCGGTGAGCCGACGCGGATCGACGCCGGTATCGATGAACAAGCGCACCACGCTGGCGGCACGTGAAGTCGACAACTCCCAATTCGACGGGAACAGCGGCGAATTGATCGGCGCATTGTCTGTGTGCCCTTCAATCGTAATTGGGAAGTCGGTGGTCGCCATGATCTGACCAACCGTTCTCAGCGCGACGATCGCGGGCACCTGCAAGCGCGCCTCGCCGGACTCGAAAAGCACGCTGGCATTGATTTCCACGCTGATCCCCAATGCCCCCTCGGTAACCCGAACCTGCCCCTGTTCAACCAGCGGCGCAAGCGCTTCCTTGATCTCCCGGGCTTTGTTGCGCAGCAATTCTCTGTTCCTCTCGCGGGCAGGATCGGTTTTAAGGTTGGCAGGCTGCGGTTTCAGAAAAGGATGCGTCACTGGCAGCGGGGCATTCGGGTTAATCTGCGGCATCGCACCCGACGCATTGCCCGGAATGTTGCGGAAAGCGGCCGATATCGAGTCCGACAGAATGCGATACTTTCCTTCGTTGATGGAGGATAAGGCATACATCACTACGAAGAAGGCGAACAACAGCGTAATGAAATCGGCGTAGGAAACCAACCAGCGTTCGTGGTTCTCATGCTCTTCTTCGCCTTTGCGCCGCCGACTCATGGCCGTTCGCGCCATCACACGATATAACCTTGCATACGGCTTTCGATGATGCGCGGATTGTCACCGTTGGCGATGCCGACCAGACCATCGACAAACATTTCCTTCAAGGTTACCAGGCGCGAAATATTCGCCAGCAGTTTTTTGGCGATCGGCAGGAAAATCAGGTTGGCGGCGCCCACCCCGTAGATCGTGGCGACGAAAGCGACAGCAATCCCCTGACCCAGCCGTGATGGGTCGGTCAGATTTTCCATCACGTGAATCAAGCCCATCACGGCGCCAAGTATCCCGATGGTCGGCGAATACCCCCCCGCCGCCTCCCAGATTTTGGCCGCTTGCTTCATGTGCTCTTCGTAGGCGCCGATCTCGACCTCCAGCACCTCCTGCAAGCGGTCGGGTTCGACCCCATCGACCAGATGCTGCAAGCCTTTGCGCATGAATGGATCGGGAATGCGCTGTATCTCGCCTTCGAGCGCCAGCAAGCCATCCTTGCGCGCCACCTGACTCCAGTGTGATACACGCTTGATCAGCAGATCCGGGCTGTTGCCGGGAGGAAAGAATACCCACTTGCCCATTTTCATGCCGCGAACGAAGATCGGCCATGGACTCTGCAACATCACAGCGCCAAGAGTACCGCCGATCACGATCAGGAAAGCCGTGGGCTGAAGCAGGGACTGGACATGTCCGCCCTCCAACACTTGCCCGACAAGGATGGCCGACATCCCGAGCAACAGGCCGAAGATGCTGATTTTGTCCATAATTTCAGGCTGATTTGGGCTTGCGGCCACGGCGCTTTGCCGGCGCAAGGGTTGATAGATCACTGCCCACAACGGCGGTACGCAGACGCGCCACCGCCTGGGAATGTAGTTGGCACACGCGCGACTCGGTAACGCCCATCACCTCTCCGATTTCACGCAGGTTGAGGTCCTGCTCGTAGTACAAGGCCATCATCAACTTCTCCCGCTCCGGCAGCTTGGAGATCGCCGTTGCAAGGGCTGAACGCATATCGCTCTCTTCAAGCAGCGCGAGGGGATCGGGCGCAGAGCCTTCCGCATGTCGATCAAGAAAATCCTCATCCTCACCCGCCAGGTCTTCCAGATAAATCAGTTGATGGCCGCGGGCTTCCAGCAACAGGTGCTGATAATCGGCAAGCGTCATGCCGAGCGCCTCGGCAAGCTGGCCCTCGCTGGGTGGACGGCCGTGCTCGTGTTCGAGTCTCAATAGGACCGCCTCGACCCGACGCATTTCCTTGCGCGCTCCGCGCGGTAACCAATCGTTCTCGCGCAGGCCGTCGAGCATCGCACCGCGCACCCGCTGTACTGCATAAGTTTCGAACTGGGCGCCCATGCCATCTTCGAAGCGTCCCAATGCATCGAGCAGGCCCAGCATGCCATTCTGCACCAGATCGTCGACCTGAACACTGGCCGGCAGGCGCGCCATCAAGTGATACGCCAGACGCTTGACCAAGGGAGCATATTGGCTGACAAGACGCTCCTTTTCGAGTGTTCCCTTGGCGGTATACATCGTCGATATCGTCGAACTCAAAATGGCGCATCTTGCGAATGGGCGTGCGGCAACTATATCACCGTATTCGCGCGCCCTTGCCGCTTGGCCACAGAGCGTTCTGCGGAACGCCCGTTCCCGGCATCGGCCGCCTGCATTCCGGCAAACTCAAGACGAACGCCGAGATACTCCTGGGCGACGCGACACATGTTGTCAAACAGCGCCTGCGCCTCGGCGGCCGAACGCGCATGAGTAATGGCAATACGGAAGCGGCTGCATTGCTGTACACGGGCAATATGCTTGATCTTTGCATAGGCATCGATGACATCCGCCTCCCGCGCAGCGACCGTCAGCTGCATCGCGGGAGCGGCAAACAAGCGCCGCAGTCCGTCCGCCTGATCGCCCATCATCGCTTCACCCCCCGTTCTTGTTGCATGACTCAAGCGGCCGCAACACCCCGCGCCGCGGATTTGTCCTGCGCGGGAACAAGCAGTCCAACCTCGTTCTCTTTGAGACGGTGCACCGATTCGGCAGAAGTTAATTTGAATGCGCGATGCAGCAGATAGCTGCGATTCGGCAAATGAAAGTCCTCCGGTACGCGCTGACCGTTTGCCACATACGCAAGCAGCAGACCGTGACGAACGACGGCATCGAGCGCAGGGGCCAGAGCGGCTGTTTCATCCACCTTGGAGAGAATGCAGCCGGCAATATCTTCACCCGCATAGCTACGAATTACATCGTCAAGCGTGTCGCCGCGGCTGGTGGCATTCAAGAGCAGCAGACGCCGGATATCTCCGGCACGTGTCAGCATCGCAGCCTGCTCGGCAACCATCCGGTCGCGCTGACTCATGCCGACCGTATCGATCAGCACCATGTGCTTGCCACGCAACTCGGAAAGAGTGCGCCGCAGATCTTCGCTATCGCGCACCACATGGACCGGCACACCGAGAATGCGTCCGTAGATGCGCAGTTGCTCATGCGCGCCAATACGGTATCCGTCAGTCGTCAGCAAGGCCAACTTGTCGGCACCGTAGCGCACCACGCAACGAGCCGCCAGCTTTGCCGTCGTCGTCGTCTTCCCGACGCCGGTGGGTCCCACCAGGGCAAACACCCCGCCGCGATCGATCAGGTCGTTCTCGTTCGTCAGCGTACGCAGTCGGCGATTGACGGCCGACACCAACCATTTGCGCCCCTCTTGGGCGCCATACTCTTCCGGGATGTCATCGACCAGTCGCCGCGCCAGCAGTCCGGAAAAGCCTGAATCAATCATTTCGCCCAGCAGTTGGGCTTTTACCGGCGCATGACGCGACATGTCGCCCCAGGCAAACCCGGCCAACTGACGTTCAAGCAAGCTCTTGATCGAGCGCATCTCGGCCATCAACTCGCGTACCTGTTCTGTCGTGTCTGCAGCCGCGTTGATCCCCTGCAAACCAATATCCCGGGCAGCTTGTTCGAGCGAGGCTGCGACTTGCTCCTGGCTGGGAATTGGATGGGTATCTTGCGTACGAGCGGGCAAAGGACGGGGGCGCACAGGATCCGCCAAGGATGTTTCAGACTTGCGCGGCGCCTGGCGCGTCACTTCCTGATTGGCAGGCGCTTCCTGTCGAGGGGGTTGCCAGGGTTGCCACGGTTGGAAGGGTTGCGGCGCACGTGCTTTTGCCGAAAGGGACACGGCATAATCACTATCATCATCATCGAAACTCGGCGCTGGCGTGACGGCACGTGGACTTGGAGCGGACACAGGCGCAGCGCTGAGCGCAACCGGGGGAACGGCGCGAGGACCAGGCGCGCCACCTGATGGCATGGGCTGCATGGACGGCATGGATCCAGCCACACCCACCTGAGGGGCGTTAGACGGAACAACGGACGTATTCTGCAAAGCTTCGAGGCTGTCGGCCGACATCGCGACGATTTCAACGCCGCCGGGAACGGATTTATTAGATATAACAATCGCCTCAGGGCCAAGCTCGGCCTTAACCTTGCGCAATGCCTCGCGCGCCGTCTCACCGAAGAAGCGTTTCACCGTCATGTTTGTTCCTTTACCCCATTACCATGGTCAGCTCTTAGCCCCGATGATAGCCGTCACTTTGATCGTTTTCGAGTCCGGAATCTCGTTATTTCCCAACACCTTCAGATTCGACCAGGCGCGCCGCAGGAAACGTGACAGCAGCCAGCGCAGATGGCTGGGCACCAGCAGTACCGGCGGCATACCCAGGTCTTCCTGTTTCTTGGCTGCCAATGCCGTTTCGCGCAACAGCGTATCCGCCAATCCGGGCTCGATGCCCGAACCGTCCGCGCCGGCGCCTTGCAAGGCCTGCGACAGTATACGTTCCAACCCTGGTTCGAGGGCCATCACCTGCAAGTCCGGGCTACCCGGGTAGATCTGCTGGACAATCGCGCGCCCCAAGGCCACCCGCACCAAGGACGTCAGTTCCGTCGGATCTTGCACTCGCGGTGCATTCTCTGCGAGCGTTTCGATGATGGAACGCATGTCACGAATCGTCACACCCTCTTCGAGCAAGTTTTGCAGCACACGCTGGACAACAGATAGCGGCAACGCCTTCGGCACCAGTTCTTCGATGAGTTTGGGCGCATCCTTGGCCATGTGATCGAGCAGTGCTTGCGTCTCCTGGCGGCCGAGGAGCTCGGCAGCATGATTCAGAATCAAGTGATTCAAGTGAGTAGCGACCACCGTACCGGCGTCCACCACCGTATATCCCATGATATGCGCCTGATCGCGGATGGCCGGCTCGATCCAGATTGCCGGCAGTCCGAAAGCAGGGTCGGTCGTCTGATTGCCGACCAGCGGACCACTCACCCGCCCCGGATTGATCGCGAGATACATGCCCGGATAGGCCTCTCCCAAACCGACCTCGACGCCCTTGAGCGTAATCCGATAGGCATTTGGCTTGAGCTCCAGGTTGTCGCGGATATGTACCGGCGCCGAAAGGAAGCCGACCTCCTGGGCGAACTTCTTGCGCAAACCGCGGATGCGCTTGAGCAGTTCGCCATCCTGACCGCGGTCCACCAGGGGAATCAAGCGATAGCCGACCTCCAGACCCAGCACATCGACCGGCGCCACATCGGCCCAGCTTGCCTCGACCGTTTCTTCCGGCGCTGCCAGCGGCTCAGCCGGCTTATCAGCCGCAACCGCAGCTCGCGCTTGGTTTTTCCGCGCATTCCACCATGCCAGCATGATCAGAGATCCACCCAGGAGCAGGAATACGAAGTGCGGCATGCGTGGAATCATGCCCAGCACAGCGAGTATCCCGCCGGCCAGCGCCAACACCGTCGGATTGCCGAACAGTTGTGTGCCCAGAGAGGAAGTCAGATCCTTTTCGTCATTGACGCGCGATACCACCAGACCCGCTGCAACCGAAATCACCAAAGCCGGAATTTGCGCCACCAATCCGTCACCGATTGTCAGCAGCACATACACCTTCGCCGCCTGGCCGGCTGCCATGTCATGCTGCAACATGCCGATCAACATACCACCGACGATATTGATGATCAGAATCAGGATCCCGGCGATGGCATCGCCGCGCACGAATTTCGATGCACCATCCATCGATCCGTAGAAATCGGCTTCTTGGGAGATTTCCTTACGACGCCGCCGCGCCTCATCTTCGCCGATCAATCCGGCGTTCAGATCAGCATCGATGGCCATTTGCTTGCCCGGCATCGCATCCAAGGTGAAGCGTGCCGAAACTTCGGCGATACGGCCGGCGCCCTTGGTGATGACGACAAAGTTGATAATCGTCAGGATGATGAATACGATGATGCCGACCGCGTAGTTTCCGCCGACGAGGAAATGGCCGAAAGCTTCGATCACCTTGCCTGCGGCATCCGGGCCGGTATGGCCATCCAGCAGAACGATCCGCGTCGAGGCCACGTTGAGACTCAGACGCAACAAGGTCGTCACCAGCAGGACCGTCGGGAAAATCGAGAAATCCAGAGGCTTCAGGGTGTACAACGCCACCAGCATCACCATCACCGAGATGGCGATATTGAAGGTGAAGAACAGGTCAAGCAAGATTGGCGGCAGCGGCAGCACCATCATCGACAGGATGAAAATGATGAGCAGCGGCGCCGCCAGCGCCATCAGGTTCTCCCGTCGTGCAAGCGCACGCCAATCAAGTGCTTGTACAGCCATTAGTCAATCGCTCCCGGATCGAGTCCATCGGGTACGGCAACCGCCAGCGGAGGCTCGGGCGGCATGACCGCCGGACCTTGCAGGTACTGGTTCAACTGGTACACATAGGCCATCACCTCCGCCACCGCCGTATAGAGCGTTGCGGGTATGGCAGCCCCGACCTCGACATGGCGATGCAAGGCACGGGCCAGCGGGGGCAACTCCAGCACCGGCACCTGGTTCTCGCGAGCCAGATCGCGAATCTTCTCGGCAACCAGGTTCATTCCCTTCGCCACCACTTGCGGCGCTCCCATCTTGTTACTGTCGTATTTCAACGCCACGGCAAAGTGCGTCGGGTTGGTGACCACAACATCCGCCTTCGGCACTTCGGACATCATGCGGCTACGTGCGATCTCGCGCTGTTGGCTCCTGATGCGCGCCTTCAAATGCGGGTCGCCTTCCAGTTCCTTCCCTTCCTGCCTGACTTCTTCCTTGGTCATACGCAGGTTCTTGTAGTAATCCCACAACTGGAAGGGGACATCGATCAATGCGATGACCGCCAGACCGGCGACAAACCCGAGAAACGCATAGAGCAGCATGCGCCCGGAGGATACCAATGCGCTCTCAATCGGCTGAGCAAGCAGTGCAAACAGATTATCGCGTTCATTGAGGACCACCCAGAACACGATACCGCCCAGCAGCAGCGTTTTGAGGATCCCTTTGACCATCTCGGCAACGCTTTGCCAGGAAATCATGCGCTTCACCCCCTGGAGCGGATCGAGTCGTTCCAGTTTCAGGACCAGCGCCTGTGGAGAAAGAACATAACTGCCAAGCAAAAAAGGGGTAATCAAAACACCGGCCAGGGTCGCCAATAAAAAAGGGACCAAGGTCATCATTGCCTCTGTCCCCAACAGCAGGAGCGTCTCGCCGATTGCGTTGGTGTCGAAAGCGTCACGCCGATCCAGCACAAGGCCCATGCGCATGACGTTTTCCCCATGACTGACGAACCAGCCCGACATTGCCCACAAGCCCAACGCCCCCGCAGCCATAACCATAAAGGCGGTGAGTTCGCGTGATTGCGGCACCTGCCCCTCTTCGCGCGCTTTTTCAATGCGCCGCGATGATGCTGGTTCGGTTTTTTCGAGATCGCTCTCTTCAGCCATGGACGGTTCTTCCACTCATGCGGCAATTATTGCCGGTGGACATCCAAGGGATTGCAAGAATAAACGGGAAATGGCCCGTTATTCTTCGATAGATCGGTTCGAAATGACTGCCAGCAGCCAATGCCGCCGGCGAGCGAATCCGCTATTTTCGGATCAGGCGGCGATCTGTTGCGGCAGGACGAACGCCGAGCGCGGCACGCCGCGATTCTCGCCCAGATCGGCGAGCAGTTCCTTCATGTCGAGAATTAAGACGATTTGACCGTTCGACAATGTTGTTACGCCAGCCACGCCTTTTGGCCGGAAGTCCTCCAGAGACTTCACGACGGCATCCTCGCGCCCCATGAAACCATCGATCGCCAAGATGAAGGTCTGTTCCGAAGTTTGCATCAACACACCGTACTCCGGAACCCGCTCGGGCATCCAGCTCAGCAGATGGGCGATCGGATAGATCGGCAACACCTCGCCACGCACCACCATCGTAGCCCGTCCGCCGACTTCTTGAACCTGTTCGACATGGATCGGCAAAATCTCGCGCACCATGGATAGGGGTACGGCAAATGGCTGCTCACCCAGTTGCACCAGCAGAACGGGCAGGATCGCCAACGTCAAAGGCAAGGAAATGACGAAGGTCGTACCCTTGCCGACCACCGACTTGATCTCGATGCTACCGTTGAGCTTCTGGATGTTGGTCTTGACCACATCCATGCCCACCCCGCGACCGGATACATCGGAGGCCACATCCTTGGTGGAAAAGCCCGGCAGGAACACCAGATTCAAGCTCTGGCGTTCATCCATCGTGTTGGCTTCTTCGTCGGTAATCAGGCCTTTTTCCAGCGCCTTGGCGCGGAGTTTCTCCGCATTCATGCCTTTACCATCATCGGCGACGATCAGAACGATATGATCGCCTTCCTGTTTGGCTTCGAGACGCACCTGGGACTTTTCCGGCTTGCCGTTGGCACGACGTTCGTCGGGACCTTCGACGCCATGATCAACCGCGTTGCGGATCAGGTGGATGATCGGATCGGACAGATCTTCAATCATCGTCTTGTCGATTTCGGTATCCTCACCAACCAGCATGAGTTCGACATCCTTCCCGAGGTTGCGTGCCAGATCGCGGGCAATGCGCGGATACTTCTGGAACAAGCGACCGATCGGCTGCATACGCGTTTTCATCACCGCGTTCTGCAGGTCGGAAACCAGCAGATCCAACTGGCTGACCGCCTGATCGAGGGCGTGCATCGTGTCGGTATCGCTGCGACCGTTGAGAATATCGCTGCGTAATGAATTCAAGCGGTTCTTCGTCAAACCAATCTCGCCTGACAGGTTGAGTACCTGGTCCAAGCGCGAGGTATCGACACGAATCGAATTGTCGCGCGACTTTTCATCCGGCCGTCGCCCGCTAACCGGCCCTTGATAGCCCGGTTTGTCGGTGGTGCGGCGACCGATCGCATGCTGGATAATTTGCTCGGGCGACTGGACAGCTACCGCGGCATGCTCCACCGCTACGGGTGCGGGTACAGGACTCGGCGCTGGTGCGACGGCTACCTCGGCGACAACCTCCGCTACCACCGCCGCGGTTTCGGGCGAAACACCGGTAACCACGCCGAACAGGCGATCCCAATCGGGGCCCGACGACGACGTGACGAGTTGACTGGCCTCGACCACAGGAACTGGAGCAGTGACAGGAACTGAAGCTGGCGCCGGAGCGGGGGCGGCAATAATGGCAGGTGCTGTGGTGGGAACAGCCAATTCTCCGGCAATCGCCGCCCTGAGATTGGCAATCAAGTCTGGATTGGCGGCGGGAGGTTGCATTCCGCTTTCGAGATCTCCGAACATATCGCGCACCGATCCGGTAGCCGCCATGATCGTATCCATGATTTCCTTGGTGAGCACCAACTCACCGTTGCGCAACTTGTCGAACAGGTTTTCGGTCAAGTGGCACAGCGTAACAAGTTCCGTAGCATTGAGAAACCCGGCACCGCCTTTGATCGTATGAAAACCGCGGAAGATATCGTTGAGCAAGCCATGATCCTGTGGATTCTTCTCCAGATCGACAAGTTTGTTATCCACGCCCGATAACAGATCGGTTGCTTCGATCAGAAAGTCTTGCAGCAGATCTTCCATGCCGGCAAAGTCGCTCATCGCATTCTCCTAAAAACCCAAACTTTCCAGTAGGTCGTCCACCTGCTCTTGACTGGTGA
>CAZAWN010000029.1:13187-24023 GCA_964488825.1 uncultured Methyloversatilis sp.
TTCTCCTAAAAACCCAAACTTTCCAGTAGGTCGTCCACCTGCTCTTGACTGGTGACAACGTCTGAACGTCCTGAGGAATTGATTACCGGGCCGTTCATCAGGCCTTCCGGGGTAGCCGCCCGCCGGCCCTCGGGCATCGTCTCGATCAACAATTGCAGCAGCTGGTTTTCGAAACCCTGCACCATATCGACGACACGCTTGATCACCTGGCCGGTCAGGTCCTGAAAATCCTGCGCCATGATGATTTCGTTCAACTGTGCATTGGTGATCGCGATTTTTTGCGGCGCAACCGAGAAATACAGGCGCGAATCGGCAGCCAGCTGCTTGAACTCATCGACAGAAAGCTGGTTGGCGAACATCCGCTCCCAGCGCACACCCAATGCCTTGGTCGCCCGTTCAAGATCGTCCTGGGCGGGCTTGGCGATATCGGTGGCGTTCAACACACGGGACGCTGCCTGTTCGGTCATCTGGGCGATGTAATTGAGCCGTTCGCGCGCATCGGGAATTTGCCGTGCGGCATCTTCAAGCGCCCGTTCGTACCCGAGTTCGCGCAAACTGTCATGCAATTTGCGCGCAAGATGACCGATGCGATTGAATACCGCCTCATCTTGCGATTCGCCCGCATGCGCACCTCGGCCTGCTGCAGCCTCGGGCTCAGCCACGATACTTGCATCGGCAACCTGATCGGATACGCTATCGAACAAGGCTTGCAACTCGTCCGAGTCGCCCGACTTGTCGTTTTCGACTACGGGTGGAACGGGAGGAGTGCTGCTGGCAATGCTGTCAAACAGCGCCTGCAAGTCCGCAGAATCGCCCGACTCATCGAATTTCACCGGATTGACCATTTCTCACCAACCCAATTTTTCGAAAATCTTCGTCAGTTTCTCGTTCAGCGTCGCCGCCGTGAAGGGCTTAACGATGTAGCCATGCGCCCCAGCCTGAGCAGCCGCGATGATGTTCTCCTTTTTCGCTTCCGCGGTAATCATCAGCACCGGCAGCGTTTTGAGATTGGCATCGGCACGGATCGTCTGTAACAGCGTCAAACCATCCATGTTCGGCATGTTCCAGTCGGTGACGACGAAATTGAAACCGCCTCCCTGGAGTTTTTGCCAGGCAACCGCTCCATCTTCGGCCTCATCCACGTTGGTAAAACCAAGCTCTTTGAGAAGATTGCGAACAATGCGGCGCATCGTCGAAAAATCGTCGACGACAAGAAACTTGATTTTTGCGGGATCTGCAGGCATGAAACTTTCTCCGGAGAAAACCTTGTACTGAATATACGGCTAGCCGCGTTGCGACTTGAGCAGCAGGGGACGTAATGTATCGGCAAGCGCCTCGGAATCGAATTTGGCGACGTAGGCATCAACACCTACGCTGCGCCCCATCGAACGATTGGCCTCCGAAGATAGCGAAGAGTGCATGACCACCGGAATGCCATCGAAACGCTTGTCCGACTTGATATTCTTGGTCAGCACATAGCCATCCATCTCGGGCATTTCGGCATCGACAAGGATGACATTGACCTCGTCGCGCAAATCGCGTCCGGTCTGCTGCGCATGGGCAGCCATGCCGGACAGGCGCGTCCAAGCCTCCATGCCGTTCTGCGCATGCTTGTGTTTGACGCCCATTCTTTCCAGCACCTCGGCAATCTTTTTTCGCGCCACGGCAGAATCGTCGACGAAAAACAGGTTGTACTCGTCCTCGCCGCCCATTTTGTCGATTTGTCCTACAACCGCCTCGCCAAAGGTATTCGCCATGATCTGCTCGACATCGACTATCGACACCAGGCGTCCGCTGTCCAGTTCCGTAATGGCTGTGATGTAGGCATGGGTACCGCTGGTCACGGCCTCGGGCGCACGCACGCGATCCCATTCGACGCGGATGATCCGATCAACGTCATGGACCAGGAATCCCAACGTACGCTTGCTGTATTCGGTCACCATCATTGATCCACCCAAACCGCTTGGCGCATCCGCCAGTTGCATCGCCTTGGAAAGCGAGACAACCGGAATCACATTGCCGCGCAGGCTGATCAAGCCTTCCACGCCAGCCGGCATATGGGGGGACTTGGTGATCGACGGCGTTTTACTGACTTCGCGCACCTTGAATACGTTGATGCCAAAGATTTCGTTGGTGCCCAGCGTAAACAGCAGTATCTCCATGCGGTTGGAGCCGGCCAGCTTGGTGCGCGCATCGACGCTTTCAATGAGCGAAGCGGGTGCCTGACCATGAACGAGAGATGTAATCGTCATCGCATGTCCTTATCAATTGTTTGCGGCTGGCGTTTCGTTTCTGAGCAGCAGACGCCCGAGTGTTTCGGCGAGTCGCTGCGGCTCGAATTTCGGCACATATTCGTCCACACCGACCGATCTGCCCAGTTGCTGATTCGACATCGACGACAGTGAAGAATGCATGATCACCGGAACGCCATTGAAACGCGTATCGGCCTTGATATTCCGGGTAAGTATGTAGCCATCCATTTCCGGCATTTCGACATCGGTCAGCACCAACTGAACCAACTCTTTGACGGACCGATGACTGGCATCGGCATAGTTGGCAATACGCTGCAATTCTTCCCATGCCTGCCTGCCGTTCATCGCTGCGATGCCGCGAATCCCGAGCACGCCGAGAGTACGCTCAACCTGTCCACGCGCCACCGAGGAATCATCGGCATAGAGTACTGTCAAACCTTCCTTGCCGATTGGCTGAATGGAAGCAAACATCATTTCGTCGTTATCGGATTTTGCCGTATCGGCCAGAATGCGCTCGACATCCAGCATCATTACCAGACGGCCATCCTGCAGTTCGGTCACGGCGGTAACCAGGCCACCCAGGTTAGCCGTCAGCATCTCCGGCGGGACACGCATCTTCGACCAGTCCAGACGCAGAATCGTATCGACCGACTCCACCAGAAAGCCTTGCGTGTGACCGTTGTACTCCGTGACGATCATGATTTCACGCGGCGTTTCGGTCTGCATGCCGATGAAATCGGAAAGATCGACCACCGGGACAAGCGCACCGCGCAAGCTCACCATGCCCTTGACTGCAGACGGCATGTCCGGCGCTGCGGTAATCGCAGGTGTTCGCATGACCTCGCGAACCTTGAACACATTAATGCCGAAAGTCTCCTCGCGTCCGGTACGCATGTCCTTGCCCAGCGAGAAAAGGAGTATTTCCAGCTTGTTGGTGCCCGCCAGGCGGGTTCGTGCGTCGATATTCTTCAGTAAATCGGACATGTAAGCACCTCATAGTGCCGAAACCAATAAGCCTTGAAACTAGCCTTGAAACGATTCCGGTTTGATAAATCCTGTTGCTTCTTCATGCGTGGAATCTTACGCCATTCCGGGATTTCCAAGGAGCACGCATATCGCCAACCCACCCTCATTATTGCTGAAGTTGCATGGCTTCCCTTCTAGCCGGAAACGTAACCCATGCGGAAACCACCCCAGTGGCGCCCTTTCACATAAATCGGCGCCGAAATGTCGTGCATGATCTCTCCGGTATCGCGGCGATACGTTTGCAGCAGGAAAGGTGTTTCGTGAGCACCGCAGCGCTTCCCGACCGGATCCCCGAAAACCCGCTTGGTACGGTTGCCGATCATGTCGCGCGCCTCGTCTCCGGTCAGCGGCTGGGTAAATCGCCGATTGTGCGTCGGCACATAACCTTTCCGGTCGCAGGCAATGGCGTACGTGATTTCCTTGTGCTGATCGAGGAAAGGCTCCTGTATCTGTGGCAATAATTTGTCGCCGAGGGCATCGAAGCGGGTGTGGAATTTCTGCGGACGCGTATTCGGGATCGGCACGTAATTCTCATCGAACAAATCGTTCAATCCGATTTCCCCGCGATCAATCGCTGCTTCAAACGTGCGTCCGATGGCGGTGGCACCCGCACGAACGATATCCGGCATTCGTCCATGCAACGCCAAAGCCGCATCGCCGCGACTACCCAGCTTGAAGATACTGCCGACCTCCTCCAGATTGGTGGCCAGATAATCCAGTTGGCGCGCCTCGGACAATGTCAGTTCAGCGCCTTCGCTATTGCGCTCTGCCAATGCCATGATATTGGTCATCAATTCCGCCACTTCACTGGTGCGCCCTGCCAGATTCTGCGCCGCCCGCGCGATCACATCGATCTTTTCCGTCGTTTCCTGGGCACCCTGATTGATCAGGCCCAGCGCATCGGCCGCCTCGCGCGCCAACTGGGCGCCATTGCGCGCTTGCACCGAACCGTCGCGAATAGTCTGGATCGCACTCTGCGTTTCGCTCTGAATCGCAGCAATCATCGAAGTAATTTCCCCGGTTGCCACACTGGTTCGCTCGGCCAGTTTGCGCACCTCGTCGGCAACGACGGCAAAACCCCGCCCCTGCTCCCCCGCCCGTGCCGCTTCAATTGCGGCATTCAAGGCGAGCAGATTGGTCTGGTCGGCGATTTCCCGGATCGTTCGGGCAATTCCCGAGATAGCTTCGGAACGTTCGCCCAAGGTGGCGACCACTTGCGCCGATTGTTCGACTGATCGCGCTATCCGCTCGATTTCAGCCGATGCCTCCTCGACAATCCTGGCACCCCGGGAGGAATGGTTTTTTGCTTGCAGGGCAATTTCTGCAGTCTCCTCGGCATTGCGGGCAACTTCGCTCATGCTGCCGGCCATTTCAGCAACCGCTTCGGCCGCAGATTCCGCTGCGCCATTCTGCTCCTGAGACCCCCCCGCAGTATTCTCAGCTTCGTGAATCAGCTTCTCCGCCATCCCGGCCACCTGCCCGGCGTTGAAAACGATCCGGGTTGTAATGCTGTGGAAGGTATTGAGCAGTTCGTTATAGGCTTGGGCGGCCGGGGCTATCCCGCTGGTCTCCGGCACCACGATCTGTCGCGTCAGATCTCCGTCGTTACGCGTGGCGCGAATCGACGTGCGCAACGTATTGAGCGGCCCCACCAAGGTCGCGCCAACCATCAGGCTGGGCATGATCCCGACAATCAGGCCAAGGACGACAAACAGCGCAACAACCCCCGCGGTCATCGCTCCCCCCGACAACTCCACTCCGGCCAAACCAACCAAGGCAACCACAACGCCAGCCGCACCGTGTATCAAACGCGCCTGAACCGACAAATTAGACATGATCCCCCCTCCGGTCATGAAAAAACTGTTTATTGCCTTTGCGTCACTTACAGTCTGAAATGTTTCACCGCGGTATCCAGTGTATCCGCCAGCTCCTCCAACTCCCGGGTGGTGGTCAGCACCTGCGCCACCATCGATTCGCTGTTGGCGGCCATGGTGAGAATGCGGTCGATATTCGCTGAAATATCCGCGCTTGCACGCGTCTGGTTGCCGACCGCTGCATTGATTGACTCTACCCCGGCAGTGGTTTGCATGACAGACTGATTGGTCTCCCCGAGACTCACCGCCACCGTCTCAAGAAACTCCTGCGAGGACGACAGCGCACCCAAACCCCGATCAAGGGTCGCCTTCACCATGCCCGCCTGATGCTCCAGCCCTTTCGTTACTCCATCGATCTGGTTGGCGGTAAGCGCCGATTTTTCGGCAAGCTTTCTCACTTCGTCCGCCACAACCGCGAAACCGCGCCCCTGTTCGCCGGCACGCGCTGCCTCGATGGCGGCATTCAAGGCCAGCAAATTGGTCTGGTCGGCAATATCTCTCACCTCGCGCGTCATGCTCGTAATTGCCGAAGCGCTATCGATAAATGCACGCGCTGTATCGGTCATATCCCGAATCGCGGTTTCAGCCTGGGACAACTCCCCGATCATCATGGACAAACTTTCGTTGCCTTCCCGGGTACGTTCCAGACTTGCGTCGGCAAGTCGATCAACGGCAGAGGTTTGGTTTGCCACCTCCTGAATCCCGGCGGCCAGTTGCGTCACTATGCCCGCGGTTGCATGGGCAGCCGATGTCTGCTCAGTCACGCTCGATTGCATGCCGTTTGTCAAATCCTGAAAGGTGTCCGCGTTACGTCGCAAACTGGCAGCGGTTCGTTGAAGATGCTCCGTCATGCGATGCAGGTTCGTCTGCATTCCCGCAATCGCGGCCAACAGACTGCCTTCCTCGCCAGGTTTGGTTTCGACCCGCACGGCCAGATCGCCGGCAGCGATGCGATTGACCACATCGGCCACATACTGCGGTTCTCCGCCAAGCAATTGCAGCAGGATGCGCGCCAACTGTACAAAAGCCGCCAGTCCAATGACCGACGCCACCACCGTGACAATGACCATCCAGTTGCGGCTTGCGTTTGCGTCGATCAGCAACCTGGCATCCACTTTGCCTGCGGCTTCTGCCAGATGCAGATACATCAGGAAAGAAAAACCGTTGGCAATCACCGTGACAAAAGCCAGGATGCCAAGAACCAGTATCAAACGCTGGCGCAGAGTCATATCTCTTCTCCCTTAGGGATTTACAGAATCCAGCCGCCACCTCACCTGGATTTCGTTGCCTGCGCCACTTAACTGGATACCCTGGGAGATTCGCTCGATCATCGCCAAACCCCGACCGAAGGGAACGAGCGCCGGGTTCATATGGGACATGCGCTCGCGCCCTCGAGCCAGCATTTCGTCCAGATCGAAACCAGGTCCGCTATCGCGGCACAGGATGCGTAGCCACGTTGCACCATCCATTAACTCCTGCGCCACATCGATTTCTATCGAACCATCCCGCAGCGCAGCCAATCTGTCCTCCCGCTGTTGCAACCAAATTTCCATGCCGTCAGGCATGGCTTTGAGTTTCGAATCAAGTCCAAGAATGCCGTGATCGAGCGCATTGTTGTACAGCTCGGAAAGAATCACGAACAGATCGCCGCTGCGTCCTTCGGTCAGAGGAAACTGGGCTGTCACGCCCAGCAGCAGCGGAACGACATCCAGATGTCCCAATTCGGGCGCATCCAGCCGTAAGCTGAATGACCAGTTGCCGGGTTCCCGCTCCGGACGCTTTGCCGCCCCTCCTGCCGACTGACTTGCCAATCCTTCCTGCTCGCAGTCGACCAGCACCAGTGTCATGTCATCGGGGGGCGCATGTCCGGCGAGATGTACTTTCAACGCCGCCACAATCTCGTCGCGACGACGATTGCGCGGCAGGCCGAACAAGCTGTCCGCGACGCCACGCTCGCCGAAACGACCGACACCGGGACGATGCGCGTCGAGCAAACCGTCCGAAACCAGCACCAACTGCTCGCCGCGCACGAAAGCATGCTGTTCGACCAGATCGTCGAAGCTCTCGTCGTCCAGTTGCCCCAGGGGAGCATGCATCAGATTGAACTGCTTGAAATGCTGGCCGAAACCATCGACCATCAGTCCGGTCGGCATACCGCCGTTCCACACACTGACGATACCCTCGCGCATATCGATCGCCGCGAGTTGCGCCTTGATAAAGCGGTTGGCCGGGAGCGTCTGCCGTACCTTTCGGTTCAATTCGCGCGCAATGGTTCCGGCGGAGAAACCTTTCTCCGTCATGCGCTGAAAGGGTGAAATGATCGGCAACAGGCTCAGGTAAGCACCCAAGCCATGGCTTCCGGCATCGACAAGAAGTACATGTAGCACCTTGCTGGGCGTTCGCGCCGCCAGCACCAGATCGCCGCTCAGCTTGCTGCACGCGACAGACCAGGTTTCTACCGCAGGATCGGACTGCGCACCCTGCTCGCTCTGCTGGCCGACCAGATGACGCACAATATGGAGAAGCTCTTCGTCCTCCCCGACAGTTGCAGTGGCGGAACTAGTCATCAAGCATCAGCCTTACCGGGACAGTGCGACCAGACTGCACCGCTTCCGATCGCGGAAGCCGCAGCATCAAACCAGGGTAAACAGCTTGCCAAAGTTGGCAATGTCGATGACTTGCTTGACCGAGCCCTTGGCATTGGCCAATTCCACCGCCTTGCCGGCGCCCTTCGCCTTATCGCGCAGCATCAACAACATGCCGAGCGCGGAACTGTCGAGATAGTCGACTCGCGACAGATCCACTTGAATAACGGTACCCGCTTCTTTTACAGCGGAATCAACCGCCTCGCGAAATTCGCGGTGAGCGTTGAAATCGAAACGTCCTTGCAAAACGACGATGACTTTCCCGTCGCGATTGCTGATTGATGTCTGCATGGATTTTTCCCCTTGGTTGCCAGTAAATGTCGATTCAGTATAGCCCTGCTGCCGTCGCACCAGCGCCGACTTTGACCCTGTTTTTCAATGTTTATTGCCGCAACCGGGCGAGAATACGCCCGGCGACATTATGGAGACTGGTGACCTCGTCCACCGCCCCGACCAGCGCCGCCTCGCGCGGCATGCCGTACACCACGCAGCTCTCCTGATCCTGTCCGATGTTCCAGGCGCCCGCCTGACGCATGGCCAGCATACCCTGCGCGCCATCCTTGCCCATGCCCGTGAGAATCACGCCGACCGCCTGCTTGCCGACTTCCTTGGCCACGGAATGGAACAATACGTCCACCGCAGGACGGTGACGGTTCACCGGTTCGGCCTGGTTCAACTCGGTCACCCAGCCGGCGCCGGAACGCTTGATGGTCATGTGCGAGTGGCCAGGCGCAAGGTAGGCGTGGCCGGGCTGAATACGCTCCCCCCCTTGCGCTTCGATAACACGTAGAGAACCCAGGCTATCCAGGCGTTTGGCAAAGGAAGGGGTAAAAGTTTCCGGCATGTGCTGCACCATCACGATGCCCGGCGTTTCAGCGGGCAGGCGTATCAACACTTCCTTGATTGCCTCGGTACCTCCCGTGGATGCGCCGATGGCAATCAGCCGCTCGTTGAGCATGCGGCTCGAAACACCCGACAAGGGAGCGGCAGGCGCCGGCTTGGCGGCTGTCACCGTGCCTGGACGTTGCAAATGTGCGCCATGGGCCGCGCGAATCTTGTCGCGAATTTCATCACTGTAGCTCTGCAACAGGGAGATATTCTCGGCGCGTGGTTTGGCAATGAAATCGACTGCTCCAAGTTCAAGCGCCTGCAATGTCACTTCCGAACCTTTGGCCGTCAGCGAGGAGATCATCACCACCGGCATCGGACGGAGTTTCATCAAACGGCTGAGAAACTCGATTCCGTCCATTTTCGGCATTTCGACATCGAGCGTGAGAACGTCCGGGTTGAGCGCCTTGATCATTTCACGCGCCGCGATCGGATCGGGGGCGCTACCTACCACTTCAAGATCGGCTGCGCCGCCAATGATCTCGGTCAGCAGGGCGCGCATCAGCGCAGAATCGTCGACGATGAGTACTTTGATTGCCAAGCGTCAAATCCTTCAGAACAGTTCGACTTCGCCCGATACCGGGGCCTCGGTGAGGCGCGCGGCGTATTCTTTCTCGCGGCGGATGAGCGTGTCATTATGCATGCGGATCAGTTTTTTCACCAGCACCCGGCCGTTCTGGGGGAAAAAATACACCTTGCGCGGATAGACATCGAGCAAATCCTCCGCCGCCACCGCGATCCCTTCGACCTTGAGAAAATCCCTGACGAACTTGGAATTCCGTTCGCCGACCTGCGAACTGGTCAGCGTCGCCATCACGCGCCCACCACCGAACACCTTGGCTTCGAGATTGCTCTTGCGCGCCCCCAGCTTCAGCAGGTGGTTGATAAGGATTTCCATCGCGTAGGTGCCATAGCGTGCGGACGACGATACCGCGCTCGCTTCCCCGGAATCGGCCAACATGAAATGATTCATCCCGCCAATGCCTTTTTCGCGGTCACGAATGCAGGCTGACACGCACGAACCGAGCACAGTCACCATCAGCACGTTGGCCGTCGTGACGAAATACTCACCCGGCAGCACTTTGACTGCCTCCGAGGAAAACATGCGGTCAAAGTAATGATTGTTGGCCAGATGCTCGACGAAACCTTGTTCGTGCATGGTCATCTGAACGACCTCGTCGCGCTGCCGGGGCGGTCGGCGCGTTCGTAGACCGTCCTCCCCAGCGAACGGAACAAATCGGCAGCATGCAGGAAGCTTTCCGAGTGGCCGGCATACATCAGACCTTCCGGATGCAGTAGGGGGACAAACTTCTTCAGGATCTGGTACTGCGTCGGCTTGTCGAAATAAATCATCACGTTGCGGCAGAACAGTGCATCCAGAGGCCCTTTCACCTGCGGCCAACTGGCGTCCAGCAGGTTGATGCGACCATAGGTAATGAGTTTCTGCAGTTCCGGACGTATCCGCACGAAACCTTCCTGAGCGCCCGCCCCCTTGAGAAAAAACTTGCGCAAGCGTGCGGGGTCCATGCGGTCAACGCGCTCGATCGGATACACCCCGCGCTCGGCGGTCTTCAGCACATTCGTATCGATATCGCTGGCGAAGATCTGTACCGGCGGCGTCAGGGTATCGAAAGCTTCGCACGCGGTAATCGCCAGGGTATAAGGCTCTTCACCCGTCGAAGCGGCCGAGCACCAGATGCGGATGGGCCGATGGGTAATGCCGATTAATTGTTTCTGCAGCAACTGGAAATGGTGCGCTTCGCGGAAAAACGAGGTCAGGTTGGTCGTCAGCGAATTGACGAAGGTTTCCCACTCGGCCTCGTTACCCCCCTGCTCGAGATGCTGCAGATACTCGTCGAAGCTATCCATCTTAAGGGCGCGCAAACGCCGCGCCAGGCGGGAGTAAACCATGTCCTGCTTGATCGGAGCCAATGAGATGCCGGCATGCTTGTAGATCAATTGCCGGACGCGCTCGAAATCCGCCCCCGTGAAATGGAATTCGCGGTTGGGCAACAATGTTTCACCCGCTGCAGCGGCGGATTTCTGGCTCGGATTTGTGTTCAAAACTCTTCCCATTCCTCATCGTTACCGGCCAGATGGGCCGGCGGCAGTTTCCCGGCCGGCTTGGCACCGCCGGATGCCGTCCCGCCA
>CAZAWN010000030.1:0-23209 GCA_964488825.1 uncultured Methyloversatilis sp.
CCCATGGCGAAAAAGGCGGCAGGAGATTCCCAATTCATTGCCCGTTTCCTTTCACTTCCGGCAGGTCTTTGACCCATTCGGTATGCGCTTCGCGCTCGAGGATGATGGCGCGCACGCGGGTTAAAGCGACAGCGATGGCATACATCCAGAAGGCCAGCGCCATGATCAGCATGCCCCACAACATGGTGGCGGCCATCGACGGGGCCTTGGTCAGTGACACCGAAGCGCCTTGGTGCAGGGTGTTCCACCATTTCACCGAGAAGTAGATGATCGGCACATTGACGACGCCGACCAGCGCGAGGATGGCGCCGGCCTTGTCGGCACGCCTTGCATCGTCGATCGCCGCCTGCAGGGCAATGAAGCCGACGTAGAGGAAAAACAGGATTAGCGCGGAGGTCAGGCGCGCATCCCACACCCACCAGGCGCCCCACATCGGCTTGCCCCACAGGGCACCGGTCCAGAGGGAGAGGAAGGCCATGATTGCACCGGTGGGCGCCAGCGCCTGCGCCATCATGCTCGACAGTCGGGTATTCAGCGCTAGCCCGAGTCCGGCCCAGAAGGCCATCACCAGGTAAATGAACATCGACATCCAGGCCGCCGGCACATGGATGAAGATGATGCGATAGCCCTCGCCCTGCTGGAAGTCGGTGGGCGCGACGAAGAAGCTGATGTACAGGCCGCTGACGAAGAAGATGGCGGCCAGCCCCCAGAACCAGGGAATCATCTTGCCGGCGAGCGGGTAGAAGCTCTGCGGCGAGGCGTATTTGAACCAGTGAATAATTCGATTGTTACTCAAGTGCAATCCTTAAAGCTGCCGTGGTTGCCCACGGTGCAAAAAACACGGCCAGCGCCAGCAGTGCGGCCAATAATGACAAATGCCCACCGGCGCCCAGCCCGGAAATGTGAGCCTCGACGGCACCCGCCCCGAAAATCAGCGCCGGTACATAGAGCGGTAACACCAGCAGTGACAGCAATACGCCGCCGCCACGGACGCCCAGCGTCAGCGCCGCGCCGATTGCGCCGATCAGCGACAGCAGCGGCGTACCCAGCAACAGCGCAACAACCAGAATACCCAGCGCTCCGGTATCGAGGTCGAACTGCAGACCCAGCACCGGTGCCAGAAGTACCAGTGGTAGCCCGGTGGTGATCCAGTGAGCGATGATTTTACCTGTGACCAGCAAGCCCAACGGCGCGGGCGCCAGCACCATCTGTTCAAGCGTACCGTCGGCATGATCGGGAGCGAACAGGCGCGCCAAACCGAGCATGGTGGCGAGCAGTGCCGCGACCCACAGGATGCCGGGCGCGATTTTTCTCAGGAGCGCGGTTTCCGGCCCGATACCCAGCGGGAACAGGCTGACCACGATGATGAAGAAGAACAGCGCGGTGAGCACCTCGCTCTTGCGGCGCATCGCCAGCAGCAGGTCGCGGCGTATGACGGCGAAAATGGGCGCAAAAGAGGCATTCATACGCCCACCTTGAGAACTTTTCCGTTTGGCAAGGGGATGGTTTGATGGCTGGTGAGAATGGCGATGCCGCCGTTCGTGACATGCTCGACGATCAGGCCGGAAAGCATTTCCACGGCTTTGACATCCAGTGCGGTAAAAGGTTCGTCGAGAATCCACAAGCTTGCTTGGCGCACCGCCAGTCGGGCGAGTAGCACGCGGCGCTTCTGGCCGGCGGACAGGAAACGCACCGCCAGGTCTTCGCGCCCGCGCAGGCCGAAGCGCGCCAGCGCCTTGAGGGCGGCTGTTTCGTCCAGCACGGCACCATCGAGTTGCGCCGCCAGCGAAAGATTCTCGAAGGGTGTCAGTTCTTCCTTGACGGCGCCGTGGTGGCCGAGATAAAGCAATTCCCTACGAAAGTCTTCGCCCAGCACGCGGGTAATCTCGCCGTTCCAGCGAATCTCCCCGTCGGCCGGCGGCGACAGGCCGGCGAGAATGCGCAGCAAACTGGTCTTGCCGGTGCCGTTTTCCCCTTGCACGTGCAGCCATTCGCCCGGCCCGACCGCAAGATCGAGCCCGGTAAAAAGGCGACGTTCGCCGCGAACGCAAGTAAGGCCGGTAGCAGTCAGCATGGGGGGCGCATTTTGCCTGAAATGGGGAAAATAGACTTAATGTGCATCAACTTATTGAAAAGTCGGTGAGTGAAAGCTGCGAGAAGTATCCATCGATAGATGGATTTTTATACGACTGCTGGCCGGGAGTCAGATTGACTATCCTCCGCCGTGTCAGGCTGGTGCTCCAGTTCGAGCGCAGCTTTGGCGACCAGCGCTTCGGGCAAGGCGGTTTGAATCGATACACCGAGTCGCTCGAAATCTTTCGCCTGCCCGATCAGGTTACCTTTACCGGTGACGAGCTGGCCCATGGCTTTGTGGAATGAGTCCTTGGCCTTGTCGAGCTGGCTGCCGACGGCTTCCATGCTGGCGAGGAAACCGACCAGTTTCTTGTAGACCTTGCCGGCGCGGTCGGCGAGTTCCGCGGTGTGGGCGTTTTGCTCTTCGAAGCGCCACAGCTGGCGGACGATGTTGAGGCTGGTCAGCAGGGTGGTCGGGGTGGCGACCAGCACGTTTTGTTCGATAGCCTTCTGGAACAGGGTATCGTCGGCCTTCAGGGCCTCGACGAAAGCCGATTCGATGGGGATGAACATGAAGACCATCTCGGGGGTATTCAGACCCGGCAGATCGAAATAGACCCGATTCGAGAGTTCCTGAATGCGGCTTGCCACGGCCTCGACATGCTCGCGCAGGGCCTGCTGGCGATCCAGTTCGTCTTCGGCATTGACGTAGCGGGTATAGGCGTTCAGCGAAACTTTGGCGTCGATGACGAGGTGCTTGGACTGCGGTAGAAAGACCACGACATCGGGGCGCTTGCGACCGTCATCGGTATTGAAGCTGACCTCACGCCGGAAATCCTTGCCTTCGCGCAGGCCGGAACGGTCGAGGACGTTGCCGAGCACCAGTTCGCCCCAGTTGCCCTGTTTCTTTGCTTGGCCCTTGAGGGCCGTGGCCAGGCCGTGAGCTTCCTCGGTGATCTGACGGTTGAGGTCTTTGAGTTGCGCCAGTTCTGCGCGCAGCGTGGCCTGCTGTTCGGTATCCTTGCTGTGAATTTCCTCGACCTTGCTCTTGAATTCGGAGATGCGTTCCTTGAGCGGATCGAGAATCTGCCCGAGATTCGTCTGATTTTGTTCGGCGAAGCGCTTCGATTTCTCTTCGAGGATATCGTTCGCCAGGCTCTTGAACTGGTTTGACAGGTCTTCCTTCGCCGCCTGCAGCAGGGCGAGCTTTTCTTCGGACTGCTGGCGCTCGGCGTCGAGTTGCACGCCCACGCGCCCCGCGGTTTCGCGCAGCTCGACGGCCTGCTGGCGGGCGAGGTCGAGCGCGTCTTCGGTCTCTTTCAGCCGGGCTTCGAGGGCGGGAATGCGGCTGGCGCGTTCGCCCAGCATGGCCAGATCGTCGCGCGCCAGGTCAAGCGCATCGCGCCAGTCCCTGGCCTGCGTGTTGAGCGCGGCATGTGCGGCTGACAGCTTGGCGAGCTCGGCTTCTGCGGCGCGTATCCGTTCAGTGGCCGTCGCCAGGTCGATCATGACGGCGGCGCGCGCTTGTTCGGCCGCGGCGGAAGTCCGCCCGCGCAGTAGCAACCAGGCGAGCCATAGGCCGAGGACGAGTCCGCAGACAGCGGCGAGAAGAGGAATGAGGGAGTTGTCCATCGGTAGCGAGGTGCGGAGCGGGAGAAAAGTCTAGCGCACAGTTGTCAAAACATTGCATCCATGGGATGTATAAGATTATCCTTATGGTTGTAAGTGCATAGTCTTATTTGAAATTGCTTGGGTAGCGCTTAGAATCCGACAAATAAAGTCAAGAATTCCTTGGCCCCACAGACACCCCCAACCTTACAGAGAGGCAATAAGCATGATTAACGTGAATGGCAAGGATATCGAAACCGATCCCGAAGGTTTTCTGGCGAATCTTGAAGACTGGTCGGAAGACGTGGCTGTCGTCCTGTCGCAGCAAGACCAACTGACCCTTGGCGAAAAGCACTGGCAGGTGATTAACTGGATACGCGGCTACTACGAGGAGAATGGCACTTCCCCCAATCTGCGCATCATCACCAAGCTGATCGGCAAGGACCTCGGCGAAGAGTTTGGCGACAAGAAGTACCTGTTCGATCTGTTCCCCTTCGGACCGGCGAAGCAGGCTGGTCGCTACGCGGGGATGCCCAAGCCGACCGGCTGCGTCTGATTACCTGCTGCGCTTGGGCGGGTGCCGTCCTGCCAGCGCCGACTTTCGCAACGCCGCTCCTCGGAGCGGCGTTTTCGTTTGCACGCCCTCCGCCGGTTGCCAATCCGGCACGAGGTGGCGCTTGCCGTTGCCGATCAGGTCGGCGCGGCCCATGGTCTTCAGGGCTTCGCGTAGCAAGGGCCAGTTTTTCGGGTCGTGGTAGCGCAGAAAGGCTTTTTGCAGCTTTCTTTGCCGCCCGCCGCGTACCACCGCGACCTCTTCGGATTCTGCCGAAACGCGCTTGAGCGGGTTCTTTCCGGTGTGCCACATGCCGGTGGCGATGGCCAGCGGCGTCGGCAGGAAGGTCTGCACCTGATCGAGGCGGAAGCCGTTGCGCTTGAGCCAGAGCGCCAGTTCGAGCATGTCGGCGTCAGTCGTCCCCGGATGCGCGGCGATGAAGTAGGGGATCAGATACTGTTCCTTGCCGGCGGCTTTCGAGGCGGCTTCGAACAGGCGCTTGAACTTGTCGTAGGCGCCCATCCCCGGCTTCATCATTTTCGAGAGCGGGCCTGCCTCGGTGTGCTCGGGCGCGATCTTCAGGTAGCCGCCGACGTGATGGCTGACCAGTTCCTGGATGTATTCGGGCGAACGCACTGCGAGGTCGTAGCGTAGGCCGGAGCCGATCAGCACCTTCTTCACGCCCGGGGTGGCGCGCGCCTTGCGGTAGAGCTCGATCAGGGCGCTATGGCTGGTGTCGAGGTTCGGGCAGATGTCGGGGAAGACGCAGGAAAGACGGCGGCAGGCGGCCTCGATCTTGCTGTCCTTGCAGGCCATGCGGTACATATTGGCGGTCGGGCCGCCGAGGTCGGAGATGATGCCGGTGAAGCCTGGCGTCTTGTCGCGGATGTCCTCGATCTCGCGCAGGATGCTGGCTTCCGAGCGGCTCTGGATGATGCGCCCCTCATGCTCGGTGATCGAACAGAAAGTGCAGCCGCCGAAGCAACCGCGCATGATGTTGATCGAGAAGCGGATCATCTCCCAGGCGGGAATCTTCGCGTTGCCATAGCTTGGGTGGGGCGCTCGCGCGTAAGGCAGGCCATACACATGATCCATCTCGGCGGTGGAGAGCGGAACAGGCGGCGGGTTGAGCCAAAGGTCCCGAGTGCCGTGCTTTTGCACCAGTGCGCGCGCGTTGCCGGGGTTCGATTCGAGATGAAACAGGCGTGAGGCTTCGGCATAGGCGACTTTGTCGACTTTGACCGTCTCGAAATCCGGCAGGCGCACATAGGTGAAGGTTCGGTCGTCGTGCGCCTGGCGTGTGCCGACCTCGTGCCAGGCGGATGTCGGCGTCCAGCCGGACGGCCTCATGAAAGCGCTGCCGCGCAGATCGCGAATCTCATCGATCGCCGCGCCCTTGGCGAGGCAGTGCGTGAGTTCGACCAAGGCGCGTTCAGCGTTGCCGAACAGCAGCAGATCGGCCTTGCTGTCGACCAAAACCGATCGCTTGACGGTTTCCGACCAGTAATCGAAATGGGCGATGCGGCGCAGGCTGGCCTCGATGCCGCCGATGACGATGGATACATCCTTGAAGGCTTCGCGCGCGCGCTGGGCGTACACCGTCACCGCGTAGTCGGGTCGTCGGCCCGGCGCGGCATCGGGCGTGTAAGCGTCGTCGGAACGAATGCGCTTGTCGGCCGTGTAGCGATTGACCATCGAATCCATGTTGCCGGCGGTGATGCCGAAGTACAGATTCGGCTTGCCCAACCGGCGGAAATCGTTGGCTGAGGTCCAGTCGGGCTGGGCGATGATGCCGACGCGAAACCCCTGCGCTTCGAGCAGGCGGCCCACCAGTGCCATGCCGAAGCTCGGGTGGTCGATGTAGGCATCGCCGGTCACGAGGATGACATCGCAGGAATCCCAGCCCAAGGCCTCCATCTCGGCGTGCGACATGGGCAGGAAGGGGGCGACGCCGAAGCGTTTCGCCCAGTAGGGACGGTAAGAGACGAGGGGTTTGGCAGGGCTCACACCCGCGATGTTACGCTGCCCGCGCAGGGCAAGTCCTAAAATGGATAGCAGGGTGATCAGAGCATTGTGACAATGGAAAGTTCTACGCGGGGCGCGGGGATAGGGGCGGATCGGGAGCGGACACGGCGCTTGCCTGTGCGTCCGTTCGCCTGGTCGATCCTGTTGCATCTGCTCGTACTGGCTGCGCTTGCTCCGGTGCTGGCGCCGGCAGGACTTGAAATACCGCCCGAGCGGGTGCTGCAAGGACGTTTGATAGCCGCACCCGTTCAGCAAGCCCCAGCGGTGCAGCCTGAGGTGCGTCGAGAAATACCGCCCGTGCCGCAGCAGGTGTCCGCACCCTCCGTGCAGCCGCATCCGCGCGCAGCGGAAACAGTCCCTGCCGCGACCCTTGCCGTCTCGTCAGCGCCGACTTTCGAGGTTGCGCCTGCATCGCCCGCCCTGAGTGGCGGAATCGCGGATTTGCGCGCAGAAGCCGTTCCAGCGAATGTCGCCGTGGTCCGCGAGCGTGTCGAGGCCGGTCCGGATGCGGCCGGATTGCGTCAATACCGGATGTCTCTGGCGGGCGAGGCGCGCCGGCATAAGCGCTTTCCCGAAGCGGCCCGCCGCACGGGTTTGGCGGGGACGGTGGAGGTGCGTATCAAGGTGACGGCGTTTGACCGGGAAGCGGAACTGACGCGGTCAAGCGGTCATGCGCTGCTCGACAAGGCCGCGCTGGAGATGCTGCGTCTGGCGGCGGCACGCGCTCCGCTGCCCGAAGCCTTGCGCGGGCAACAATTTACCGTGCTGCTGCCGGTAGTTTTCGAAGTCGAGGACGACTGATTACTTCGGCGGCGCAACCGACTCGGCATGAAAGCCGAATTCGCCATGCTGTCGGTCGGCGAAGAAGTGCTGCAGCGTCATGGCAACGGTGCGGAAGGCAATTTCGTCCCAGGGGATGTCAGCCTCGGTGAACAGCGCAACGTCGAGGCTTTCCTCGCCCGGGGCGAAGTCAAGGTCAAGCAGGCGCGCACGGTAAATCACGTGCACCTGATTGATGTGCGGCACCGAGATCATCGTGTAAGCAGCATCCAGCGCGATGCGCGCGCAGGCTTCCTCATGAGTTTCGCGCAAGGCCGCCTCGGCGACGCTCTCCTGGTTTTCCATGAATCCGGCGGGCAGTGTCCAGCAGCCGTAACGAGGCTCGATGGCGCGCCGGCAGAGCAGAATCTTGTCTTCCCAAATCGGGAGGGCGCCGACGACCAGGCGCGGATTACGGTAATGGATGGCGCCGCACTGGTCGCAAACGTGACGCGGAACGCTGTCGCCGGCGGGAACGCGCACATTGACAGGGCTGGCGCAGACGCTGCAGAAGTTGATGGCGGGATCCATGCGCCGATTCTAACTTCGCGTTGCTGCGCGATGTAAGGAGTATAGAATTTCGAAAAATAACAGCGGTCGGATAAGAAATGCCAGAAAATTCAGGCAATGCTTGGTTCAGTCAAGCGCGACTTGGGGAGATTAGAGCGCTCGGTGATTTGCCCTCGCCCAAAGGCGCTGCCTTGGCTGTGATGCGGTTGACGCAAAAGGAGGATGTGACTGTCGTCGAACTGGTACGTGCGGTCAAGGCCGATCCTGCCTTGGTTGGACGCCTGATCAAGGCAGCCAATTCGGCCCAGTCGGGTGGCCACCGCCCGGTAGCTTCGGTTCAGGATGCGATGGTTCGGCTGGGAGTCCGGACGGTACGTTATCTGGCGCTCAGCTTCTCACTGTTGTCCGGGTACTCCAAGGGGCAATGCCCACACTTTGATTACCGCCGCTTCTGGTCTCACTCGCTCGCCTGTGCAGTGGCCATGCAGGCCCTGACGGTAAAAACCCATGCTGCACCGCCCGACGAGGCTTTCAGCGTCGGTTTGCTTTGCCGGATTGGCGAGCTTTCCCTGGCTACGCTTTTTCCCAAAGATTACGACCGTTTGTTGGGAGATTTGCCGAAAGATCGCACTGCGGGCCTTGAAACGCTTGAGCGCGGTGCGCTGGCGATGACGCACAGCGAGCTAAGTGCCGCCATGTTGCAGGACTGGGGCTTGCCCGCTATGTTCGTCGAACCAGTTTTTCTGCACGAAAAGCCGGAAACCTCCAAACATGCTCCTGACTCGCGCCAGTACCAGATTACCTGGTCCTTGGCGCTTGCCCGGCAGATCGCCGACATTTGTCTGGCTCCCGAAGCGGAACGCCGGATCATGATGCCCCAGTTATTTTTGCTGGGGGGAAAGCTCTCGCTGGATGGCGAAGTTCTGTTGCCGCTGTGCGACCGGGTGGTGCAGGATTGGCAGACATGGGCGAAGCAACTCGATCTTCAGTCCCGCGATGTTCCTTCTTTCGATGCATTGTCAAAGTTGCCGGACGCGCCCGGCCTGAATCCCTCGGGGATGCCCGCTCCGTCGACAGATCCGGAAGGGCCGCTGCGGGTATTGGTGGTCGATGATGAGAAGGGCATTCGCCTGGTCATCAAGACCTTGCTGGCTCAATCCGGCTATCAGGTATTCGAAGCTGCCGATGGTCGGACCGGGTTCGAAATGGCGCTGGAAGTTCGGCCTCAGATACTCATTACCGATTGGCTGATGCCGGAAATGGATGGC
The DNA here is from genome assembly GCA_964488825.1 of uncultured Methyloversatilis sp. GTDB lineage: Bacteria > Pseudomonadota > Gammaproteobacteria > Burkholderiales > Rhodocyclaceae > Sulfuricystis. The sequence continues at coordinate 8,857 of CAZAWN010000030.1, forward strand.
GTCGAGCTGACGCGTACTTTGCGTGAGACGAAATGGGGCCGATCAATCTACATCCTGCTACTGACTGCTCTTGAAGCTGAAGAGAATCTGGTCGAAGCCTTCGATGCGGGCGTCGATGACTTCATGAGCAAGCCCCTCAATGCGCGCGTCCTGGGCGCGCGCTTGCGCGCGGGGCAACGCGTGGTCACCCTGCAGCAGGAGGTCGAGCGGGATCGCGAGGAAATCCGTCGTTTTGCCGCCGAACTGGCGGTAACCAATAGGCGCTTGCAGGAAGCGGCACTGACCGATGTGTTGACCGGTTTGCCGAATCGCCGCTTTGCCATTGAGCGTCTGCAACAGGAATGGCAGACTGGCAGCCGCAGCAAGCGACCGATGGCTTGCATGGTGATCGATGTGGATCAGTTCAAGTCGATCAACGACAGCTATGGCCATGATGTCGGCGATCTGGTGTTGCAGGAAACGGCGCAGTCGATCAAGCGCGGACTGCGCGCTCAGGATGTCGTCTGTCGCACTGGCGGAGACGAGTTTCTGGTGATCTGTCCCGAAACCGATACTGCGGCGGCGCTGGTGTGCGCCGAGCGTGTGCGCAAGTCTGTGGCCGAAATGCGGGTGCTCACCGGCGATGTCGAACTGCAGGGTAGCGTCAGCATTGGCGTGGCCGCGCGTAGCGCCGCCACTGCCGATATCGACCGGTTGATCAAGCGGGCGGATGAAGGGGTTTATCGCGCAAAGGAACTCGGCAGGAACTGCGTTTCATGCGTTGATACAGAGAATTGAGCCTTTTTAACGGTTCATTTCAAAGAATATCTTTTGTAAACAGCAAATAAAGATGTTTTTGTAAGGTTTTTTCTTACAAGTCATATCTATCCTGTTCTTACAAAAGGATGGTCTTTCCATTGATGTTTTTCTTGCCAGGATTGGCTGAAAATGTCATCACTGCCAAACGGGCATGCAAACATGCCGGCGAAACCGAAACTTGCCGGCGCACACCGGGATTGGCGGCAATGCAAGGAGAGGAAAGATGAAAGCGACCGACACCTACAATGATATCAAGGAGGTCAATCTCGCCTATCTGATGCTGGCGCAAAACATGGTACGTTCCGATCGTGAATCGGCCGTGTTTCGTCTGGGCATCAGCGAGGAGATTGCCGATATTCTGGAAGCCTTGACCCCGGGACAAGTCCTGAAAATGGCGAGTTCCGACATGCTGTTGTGCAGTTTCCGTTTCGACGATTCCCTGTTGATCGATCTGTTGGCCAATCACGAGCGCGAGCGCGGCGTGGGTCATATTCATGCTGCCATTCTCGCTGCCGGCAGGCCGGTCGAGTCTGTAGCCTGATATTCGAACGCATCAGGTTTATTTCAGGAGATCGTTTATGCGGAACAAATCCGTTATCTCGGAGGCGAGAGATATTCGCCTAGCCGTCGAGTTGATCACTTTGGGGGCTCGCTTGCAACTGCTTGAAGCCGAAACCAACTTGTCGCGCGAGCGTTTACTCAAACTCTACAAGGAAGTTCGCGGCGTTTCGCCGCCCAAGGGCATGCTGCCCTTTTCGACAGACTGGTTCATGACCTGGCAGCCCAATGTGCATGCGTCGCTTTTCATGGCCTACTTCAATTTTCTCGACCGTAACACCAAGCTGAGCGGTCTGGAGCGCATCATCAAGGCGTATCGACTGTATCTGGAGCAGACCTCGCGTTGTGGCATGGAGGCGGTATTGTCCCTGACACGCGCCTGGACCATGGTGCGGTTTTTCGATGCCGGGATGTTGCAATTGACGCGCTGTAAAGAGTGCGGCGGAGATTTTGTCGCGCATGCGCACGATCCCAAGCACGACTATGTGTGCGGCTTGTGTCACATGCCGGCGCGCGCCGGCAAAACCAGGCGGCCTGTCGAAGCGGTCGCTGCCTGATACGCTTTTCTCCTTGCATGCCGAGGCGCACGACAGATCATCGTCGCGCCTCGCAGGTTTTTGGGCGTCGGCATGACGCCGCAGGGGTTTTCTCGTTATCATTGCAGCCGTTTTGTCCGCGCTACGTCGGCGGCAGCTATTGATTTTCGAGGTTGCTCATGCTTTTGCTTGTCGGTTACGTCATTGTCCTGCTGTCTTCGGTTGGCACTTATGCCGTTCACGGCAGTCTGGCCGCTCTGTGGGTGCCGCTTGAATACATAGCCATTTTTGGATTGACCGTCGGCTATCTCGTCGCTTCCAACGGCCCGCGTTCCCTCAAGGCTGTGCTTGGAGCGATTCCTTCAGCCTTGAAAGGGTCGCACCTCAACAAGGCGTTGTACATGGATTTGCTGGCGATGCTGTTCGAGATCTTGGCCAAGGTGCGCAAGGAAGGCCTGATGTCGATCGAGGGGGATATCGAGAATCCCGAAGCCAGTCCGGTGTTTTCGAAATATCCGGCTATCCTGCACGACCATCACGTCATGGAATTCATCTGCGATTACCTGCGCATGATGGTGGGCGGCAACCTCAATGCCTTCGAGATTGAAAACCTGATGGACATCGAAATCGAGACTCATCATGCGGAAGCGCATTTTCCGGCGCATATGGTGCAGGCGATGGCCGGGGCGATTCCCGCCATGGGAATCGTGGTGGCGGTGATGGGGGTGGTCAACGTGATGGGTTCGGTGGGTGAACCTCCCGCGGTGTTGGGCAAAATGATCGGCGGAGCGCTGGTCGGTACCTTCCTCGGTATTCTGCTTTCTTATGGTTTCGTCGAGCCGATCGCCAACCAGTTGAACCAGAAGGTCGATGAAGGCAGCAAGATTTACCACGTGATCAAGGCTGTTCTACTGGCGAGCATGAACGGCTATGCTCCGCAGGTTGCCGTGGAATTCGGACGCAAGGTTCTGTACTCCGCGGATCGTCCGAGCTTCACCGAGCTCGAAGAAGACATCAAGGCCAGAAAAGGCAAGTAATCGACATTGCCATGCCGTCCTGCCAGCGCCGATTTTCATGTAATACGCCATGAGCGACGATAGCCAACAACCAATCGTAGTCAAGAAGATCAAGAAGGGCGGCGCCGGCGGTCATGGTGGCGCCTGGAAAATCGCCTACGCCGACTTCGTCACGGCGATGATGGCCTTCTTCCTGTTGATGTGGCTGCTCGGTTCGACGTCCAAGGGGGACCTCAAAGGAATTGCCGATTACTTCAGTACGCCGCTGGTCGTGGCGATGTTCGGCGGTTCCGGTTCGGGCGATTCTTCGTCAGTGGTGCAGGGCGGTGGTGAAGATCTGACGCGTACGCATGGGCAGGTGAAGAGAGGTGATGTCGAGGCGCCCAAAAAAACCCTCAATCTGCAGGCGCTCAAGGCCGAGTTCGAGAAAATGGAAAAGAAGCGTCTCGAAGGATTGAAGGCCGAGATCGAAGCGCTGATCGAGTCCAGTCCGGCGCTCAAGCAGTTCAAGAGCCAATTGTTACTCGACCTCACCACCGAGGGGCTGCGCATCCAGATCGTGGACGAGCAGAACCGACCGATGTTCGATTCCGCCAGTTCCGAGCTCAAGGCCTACACGAAGCAAATACTGCGCGAGATCGGCCCGGTGCTGAACCGCGTGGAGAACCGTATTTCCTTGTCCGGCCATACCGACGCCACACCCTATGCTGGCGGCGACAGGGGTTTCGGCAACTGGGAGCTATCGACCAACCGGGCGAATGCTTCGCGTCGCGAGATGGTGGCTGGTGGCCTCGACGACAAGAAAGTCATGCGCGTCGTCGGCTTTGCCTCGACCGTGCTGTTCGACAAGGTGCAGCCCACCAGTGCGATCAACCGCCGCATTAGCATCGTGGTGCTGAACAAGCGCACCGAAGATGCCATTCTCAGCGATGGCAAGGAAGATCCGGTGGCCGAAATTACCGAAGCGGGACAATTGAATGCTGCCCAGGGAATACAGGCGCCGCCGCAATGAATCTGCTCCCGTGGGGCTCGGGGCGACTGGTATCCTCGCACTTTGGTACTAGAATTGCCCGGCGCACTGTTGCGGATGAACTGAGCGGGTAAATGTGCTTTGGGCAGGCAAATAACAAGAGTGGATCAGAGTACGACCATGCAGTTTTTTGACAAGACTTTGGGATGGGGCCTGCTGCTGACGATTGTCGTGGCGGCTGTTTTCTATGTCTTCGAGCCGGCCGCTGCTCTTTCTGGCGGCATTGCGTTTGTGCTGCTTGGCCTCGGTTGGCGGGTTGTCGCATTGATGCTGTCGCGCCCTGCGGAAGCGCGTGCGGCAAGCGGCAAGGCAGTCGAGGAGCAGGCGCTGATCAGCGAGTTTCGTAATCTCCTCAAGGAAACATCCGAACAGTTCTCATCCCAATTCGAGGTGGCGCGGAGTGAAATCGGCCGCGTGCAGACCTTGCTGAGCGAAGCGATTGAAGACTTGACGGTGAGTTTTCAGGGCATGCACGAACAGACCGAGCAGCAGCGTCATGTCACCCTTTCAGTAACGACCGGTTCGGCAGAAGGTGATTCGACAGCCCAATTCGATACCTTCATTCGCGATACCTCAGCGGTGATGCAGCGTGTAGTGGACAGCGTCATTGGCAACAGCAAGCTGGGTATGGAACTGGTTGAACTGACTGATCGTATCGCCAGCCATGCGCAACAGGTGCAGGCCATCCTCTCTGAAATCGGCTCCATTGCCAAGCAAACCAACCTGCTGGCGCTGAATGCCGCCATTGAGGCGGCGCGTGCCGGAGAGGCGGGGCGCGGATTTGCGGTCGTGGCCGACGAAGTACGTGATCTGTCCGGGCGAACCACTCAGTTTTCCCAGCAGATCAATACCTTGATGCAGGGCATGCAGACTTCCGTGAAGCAAACGGAGTCCGCTATCCAGAGCATGGCCAGCCAGGACATGAACTTCGCCCTCGAATCGAAGCAGCAGGTCGAAGACATCATTCACGCCATGGAAGGGCAGAATCTGGCACGCATCCAGGCGCTGGGCGCCTTGGGCGGTAGCGCCGCCACCGTCGAAACCTTGGTAGGAAAAGCGATTACCGCTTTGCAATTTCAGGACATGGTTTCGCAATTGCTCGGGCATATTGCCCGCCGGGTTGATGCCCTCGACGAGGTCATGCGTCAGTTCAGTGCGCTGGGCGAAGTGCTGGAGCGCGAGGCCCAGACTACCGATGTCTCTGCTGCCATCTCCTCGCTGCGCGACGAGCAAAACCGTGTATCCGCCGTACTCCGCACTATCGAAGCAAAAACCGTCAATAACCCCGTCGACCAGAAGGCAATGACCCAAGGCGACATCGAACTGTTCTGAACCAGGAGCTCACAACATGGCCAAATCCATTCTTGCGATCGACGATTCCGCTTCCATCCGTCAGATGGTGAGCTTTACCCTCAAAAGCTCGGGCTACGAGGTAGTCGAAGCCGTCGATGGCATGGACGGGCTTGAAAAAGCCAAAACCAAGTCCTTCAACCTGATCCTTTCGGACCAGAACATGCCGCGCATGGATGGTCTGACTCTGGTCAAGAACCTGCGCGCCTTGCCGCAGTACAAGACCGTACCGATCCTCATGCTGACCACCGAATCGTCCGATGCGATGAAATCGCAGGGCAAGGCGGCGGGCGCCACGGGTTGGCTGGTCAAGCCCTTCGACCCGCAAAAGCTTGTCGAGGTTGTCAAAAAAGTGATCGGCTGACCGCCGCTTTTCCCGACTCGCAAAAGGAGGCCCCATGTCCATCGACATGAGCCAGTTCTATCAGGTCTTTTTCGAGGAGACCGCGGAGCATCTGGCGAGCATGGAAACCCTGCTGCTCGAGCTGGATGTGCAGGACCCGGACGCCGAACAGCTCAACGCCATTTTCCGCGCTGCGCATTCGATCAAGGGGTCGAGCGGCACCTTCGGCTTTACCGATCTTCAGGATGTCACCCACATCCTTGAAAACCTGCTCGACAAGATCCGCAAACACGAGATTCAACTGCGCGAGGAGATGATCGATGCCTTCCTCGATGCCGGCGATGTACTGAAGAATCTGCTCGCCGCCCACCAGGGCGATGGCGAGGCGGATCGCCCTGCGGCCGAGGCCATCTGCGTGCGCTTGCGCAGTCTGACCGATGCGTCGAGTGCTGCGGCTGCGCCTGTCGCCGCTGCCGCACCCGCTCCGCTAGCCGTCACGCCAGCGCCGAGTTCTTCCGAGGCGGCCGCACCGGCCCCTGCCGCCGAAGCCGGGCTGGATGTGCTCTTCCAGTTCGATGGAGCAGGCAACGCCGAAGCTGCCGAACAGTTGCTCGACAGCCTGGTTGCCGAACTGGCCGGGCAAGGCGAAGTGCGCATCCTCGGGCGCGCGGGCGGCGAACAACCCTGGCATTTGCAGATTATTGGCAGCCCCGATGCGGAGACGGTGCGCGGCGTTCTCGAATTTGTCGCGCGCAACGACAGCATCCGTATCTCAACACTGGGGCAGTCCGGAACTGGACTGGGCGATGCGTCCGATGGCGCCTACGGATTCTTTGACGAAGAAAGTCCCGCCGCGGCGCCTGCCGACGAGGCCTATGGTTTCTTCGAACCAATTGAACCCATTGAACCAGTTGGCGCCCCGGCAAGCGAAGCCTACGGTTTCTTCGACGAGCTGCCGGCGGTTCCCGTCGCGGAAGCGATCCAGCCGGAGCAGGCTTACGGTTTCTTTGATGCTGCACCGGGCGTTCCGACGGCTACGGTATCGGCTCCTGCTCCCATTAATCCTGTCAAGGAGGAGGCTTACGGCTTTTTCGAGCCCTTGCCCAACGCGGCCGAGACAGCGCCCGCACCTGCCCCTGCACCTGGCGGAGCAAAGCTGGCGGATGCCGCAGATGGCGCCTACGGCTTTTTCGTCGAGACGCTGCCCGCGGCGACTGCTGCCGAGGTGTCCGCAGCCCCTCCTGTCAAGGAGTCGATGGCTGCTTCCCCGGCTGTGACGCCTGCCGCTCCGGCAAAACCAGCGGCCGCCGAAAGCAAGCGACCGGCCCCGGCCGCCGCCAAGCCAGCCGTTGGCGGCGACACCACGATTCGGGTCGGCGTCGACAAGGTAGATCAGTTGATCAACCTGGTGGGCGAACTCGTGATTACCCAGGCGATGCTGGCGCAATCGGCGTCGCAGATCGATCCGGTCGAGTTCGAGCGTCTGCACAATGGGCTGATTCAACTCGAACGCAATACGCGTGACCTGCAGGAATCGGTGATGTCGATCCGCATGATGCCGATGTCGGTGGTGTTCTCGCGGTTTCCCCGTGTCGTGCGAGATCTGTCGCAAAAGCTCGGCAAGCAGGTCGAGCTGAAAACCTCTGGTGAAAGCACCGAACTTGACAAGAGCCTGATCGAGCGCATCACCGATCCGCTGACCCACCTGATTCGCAACAGTCTGGATCACGGCATCGAGATGCCCGAGGAGCGCGCCGCCAAGGGCAAGCAGCCGGTCGGTACGATCACGCTATCTGCCTACCATCAAAGCGGAAATATCGTCATTGAGGTCGGCGACGACGGCGCCGGCCTGCCGCGCAACAAGATTCTTGCCAAGGCCAAGGAGCGCGGCCTCAACGTGCATGATCAGATGACCGACCAGGAAGTTTTCGGCCTGATTTTCGAAGCCGGCTTCTCAACGGCCGATCAGATTACCGAAGTTTCCGGGCGCGGCGTCGGCATGGATGTCGTCAAGAAGAACATTACCGCGATGGGCGGGCGAGTCGAAATTAATTCCATGATGGGGGTCGGCACGCGCATGACGGTGCGCCTGCCCCTAACCCTGGCGATTCTCGACGGCATGTCGGTGGCCGTCGGCAAGGAAACCTACATTATCCCTTTAGGTTACGTGATCGAGTCGATGCAGGCCGAGCACGGCATGATCAAGAGCGTTTCCGGGGTCGAGCGTTTGTTGCAGGTGCGCGGCGAGTATCTGCCGATTGTTGTCCTGCATGAAATCTTCAAGGTGCCGGATGCCGTATCGGCTTTGGAGGATGGCATCATGATCATTCTCGAGGCCGATGGCACCAAGGCGGCGCTGTTCGTCGATGCCATGGTTGGCCAGCACCAGGTGGTAATCAAGAGTCTCGAATCCAACTACCGCAAAGTCTCCGGCGTTTCCGGCGCCACCATCATGGGCGACGGTCGAGTCGCCATGATTCTCGATGTCTCGATGCTTGTCAGTATGGCGCGCAGCATTCCGCCTGCCGCCGTCTGACACCCAGCCCAAGGAGAAAACCTGTATGGTTCAGGAAAGCAAAACTCAAGCCGCCGCCGAGGAAGGCAGCTACGCCCAGGAATATCTCACCTTCACGCTCGGGCCCGAGGAATATGCCATAGATATTCTCAAGGTTCAGGAGATCCGTGGTTACGAGCAGCCGACCACGATCGCCAATGCACCGGAGTTCATCAAGGGCGTCATCAACCTGCGCGGCATCATCGTGCCGATCGTCGATCTGCGCATCAAGTTCGGCGTCGGCAAGGCGGAGTACACCCCCTTTACGGTCGTCATCATCCTGTCGATTTCCGGGCGCGTTGTCGGCATCGTCGTCGATGGCGTTTCCGATGTGACCAGCCTGCGCTCCGATCAGGTGCGCCCAGCTCCGGAGTTTGCCGCTACCGTCGATACCCGTTACATCAACGGGCTCGGCACGCTGGGCGAGCGCATGCTCATCGTTGTCGATATCGAACGCTTGATGTTGTCCGGCGAAATGGCCCTGGTGGACGAGGCGGCCAGTCGTTAAGCCGCCTCTCGATCTTTCACTGAAGGAGTTCTCATGAAGCTGAGCTTGCGCGCCCGGTTGATGTTGATGCTGGCGGTTCCCCTGCTGGGCATGTTGTGGGTATCCGCCTGGAACACCGTCGAGAAAATGATGCTGGCAAGCGAGATGCAGCGCTTGCAGGGGCTTGTTTCGGTTGCTACGCGTGTCGGTGCGCTCGTCCATGAACTGCAGAAAGAGCGTGGCATGAGCGCCGGTTTCATCGGTAGCAAGGGGGCAAACTTCGCGGCTGAATTGCCCAAACAACGCGAAGCCGCGGATTTGCAAAAAAAGGAGTTGCTCGCCGCGCTCGGGGCATTCGATGCCGCACATTTCGGCGCCCCGTTCGTTGGCTTGTTGAATAGCGGCAAACAGCAGCTGGATGGTTTGGGCGAAAAGCGTCAGGCCGTCACCGCCTTGAGCATTCCCGGGCCGGAAGCGATCGGTTACTACACCAAAACAATTGCCGCCTTGCTGGCCGTGCCGGCCCAATTGGCCGCCTTGAGTCCGGACAAGGATATTGCCCGACTGGCCTCCTCTTACACCGCGCTGTTGCAAGCCAAGGAACGTGCCGGCATCGAGCGCGCCACCCTATCCAATGTGTTCGGTGCAGATAAATTCCTGCCGGAAATGCTGGTGCGCTTTGTCCGCAATGCGGCCGAGCAGGACACCTGGTTCGGCATATTCGAGCAGTACGCCAGCCCGGCTCACGCCCAATTCGCTGCCGAAAAGCTCAAGGGGGCTGCCGTTGAAGAGGTGACGGCGACGAAGAAAACCGCCCTGGCGCGCATGAATGAACCCTCGTTGGGCCTGGACGCCAAGCAATGGTTCGCTGCTTCGACAGCCCGTATCGATCTGTTGCTGGCCGTCGAGCAACGCTTGGCCGGCGACATGACGGTCGCCATGCAGGGCCTGGAGACGTTCAGTTCCAGGCTGGCGATGTTCTATGCGCTGGCGACGCTGCTTGCTGCGGCTCTGGTGCTCTACATCGGGCAGGTCATGGTGCGGCGCATTCTTGCCCAGATGGGGGGCGAGCCCGAGACCGCCATGGCAGTCGCCCATGCGGTCGCCGACGGCAATCTTGATAACCGCATTGAATTGCAGCCGGGCGACGACAGCAGCCTGCTGTCTTCCATGAAGCGTATGCAGGGGCAATTGCTCGAACGGCTGACCGAGGAACGGCGTATCGCGGCGGAGAACCTGCGCATCCGCATTGCCCTGGATAATGTCAGCACTGGCGTGATGATTGCCGACAACGCACGCAACATCATTTACGTCAATAAAGCGGTCGAAGCCACCTTGCGCGGTGCGCAGGACGCTATTCGCCAGCAGTTGCCAAGCTTCGACGCTAATCGCCTGCTGGGCAGCAACATTGATGCCTTCCACAAGAATCCGGCGCATCAGGCCAAAATGCTGGCCGAGTTTACCCAGACCTATACGGCGCACCTGCGCGTGGGCGGTCGGCACCTGACGGTTTCCGCCAACCCGGTGATCGACCCCAGTGGCCAGCGTCTTGGCGCCGTCGCCGAATGGCGCGACAACACCCAGGAAGTCAATGCCCAGGCCGAGTTGAAAAATCTGCTGGATGCTGCCGTGCAGGGTGATTTCAGCAAGCGCATTGCGGAAGAAGATAAGGAAGGCTTTTTCCGCGACATGGCGCAGGGAATGAACCAGTTGATGGACACCGTGGCTCAGGCGCTCAACGATCTGGCGCGCGTATTGAATGCCGTGGCGCACAATGATTTGACGCAACGCATCGACGCCAACTATTCCGGTACTCTGGAACAGTTGAAGAACGACGCCAACGGAACCGTCGACCAACTGCGTGCCGTCGTCGGCCAGATCAAGGAAGCGACCGAAGCCATCGATACGGCTGCCAAGGAGATCGCGGCCGGGAATGCAGACCTGTCGGCACGTACCGAGGAGCAGGCGTCGAACCTCGAAGAAACGGCTTCTTCGACTGAACAGATCAACAGTACGGTCAAGAATAACGCCGAGAATGCGCGCGTCGCGGCCGAACTGGCGAAGAATTCCAACAGCTCCGCCGAGAAGGGCGGGTTGATGGTCGGACGCGTCGTCGAGACCATGAGCGGCATCCAGACCAGTTCGCAGAAGATCGGCGACATCATCGGCGTGATCAACAGCATTGCTTTCCAGACCAATATCCTGGCGCTGAATGCGGCCGTCGAAGCGGCGCGGGCGGGAGAGCAGGGGCGCGGTTTTGCCGTGGTCGCTACCGAGGTACGCAACCTCGCCCAGCGCTCAGCCGATGCGGCCCGCGAAATCAAGACATTGATCGATGAATCGGTGGGCAAGGTCGAAGGCGGCGTGCGCCTCGTACATGAAACGGGTGAAACCATTACCGAAGTCGTTGATGCCTTCAAGCAATTGGCCACGTTGGTGGGTGGAATTGCCGAAGCCAGCCTGGAACAGGCCGAGGGTATCGAACAGGTTTCGAATGCCGTCTCGCAAATGGACGAGGTGACACAGCAAAACGCCGCGCTGGTCGAGCAGGCTGCGGCGGCGGCCGAGTCACTCGAAGAGCAGGCACGCAGCCTGACTCAGGCCGTGGCGAAGTTCCGCCTTGATGCGAATCAGGCTGCGGCCGTGACCGTCGCGCCCGCCAACAGGGGTGTCACGCCGACTTTGCGCACGGCGGTTGCTGTGCCGGCCAAACAATCCACAGCTGCCGCCATGCGCCTGCCACCCCCGCATCTGGACGATGCCGGGGATGAGTGGGCCGAATTCTGAGCAAGGAGCGAGAGCGAAACATGCGCAGCAACCTTCCCGTGACCCAGAACGAGGTCAAGCTGACCGAACAGTCCCTGATCGTTTCCAAGACTGATCTGAAAGGGCGCATTACTTACGTCAATAAGGACTTTCTCGACATCAGCGGATTTACCGAGAAAGAGTTGATTGGCGAGCCACACAATATCGTGCGGCATCCCGACATGCCAGTCGAAGCCTTCGAGGATATGTGGCAGACGCTCAAGGAAGGCCGCCCATGGACAGGCTATGTCAAGAATCGCTGCAAGAATGGCGACTACTACTGGGTTCTTGCCAATGCCACGCCGATTTGGGAGAACGGTGCAGTCAGCGGCTACATGTCGGTACGGCGGAAAGCCGATGCGGGAGCGATTTCCGAAGTGGAAGCGCTGTATGCCAAGTTCCGCTCGGGACAGCAAGGCAATCTGAAAATCCGTCATGGTCGGGCGGCCAGCGGCAGCGGTTGGATCGAGAAACTGAGTCTCGGTCATCGCATCGCCGGTTTGCTGGTGTTGCTCGGCGCGATGGTCGTGGCCATGGCCATTGTTTCCTTGATGGCCTTGTCGAAAACCAACGACGCCACCGTCAGTCTCTACGAGCAACGCTTTCACAGTGTGCGCATCATCGGTCGCATTACCCAGTTGATGGCGGAAAACCGCATGCAGATCGGCATGAGCGGCATTGGCGTGCATCATGATCCCACCGTAGAGCATGCCGACCACACCGCCTATATGGTCCAAGTGCGCAAGAACATGGCGGATATCACGGCTTTGTGGGAGGAATACCAAAAGGCCGTGGTCAACGAAGAGCACCGCCAGTTGGCGGGTGAATACGAGGCAATGCGGGGGCGCTTTGTCGGCGAGGGCCTCAAGCCGGCCGTCGAAGCTATCGAGCGCGGCGACAATGGTGTCGCATGGGACTTGTTCCAGAACAAGGTCAATCCGCTGTTCATCCAGGCGGTGGCCAAGGCTGATGTGCTGCGTGACTGGCATGTCAAGAATGGTCGCGCAGAGATGCAGGATTCCCAGGACCGCTTTGGTCAGACGCGGCTGCTGCAGATCGTCGTGCTGATTGCCTTGCTGCTGATTGGAACTGTGCTGTCGGCCTGGTTGATCCGCGCGCTGCGGCGTGATTTGCGCGGCGCTGTCGGTGTGTTGCGCAACGTCGCCCAGGGCGATTATTCAAACTCGATCGATGTGGCGCGCGACGACGAGGTCGGCAAGCTGCTGCAGGGCCTGCAGTCGATGCAGACACGCATGGGCTTCGAGGTGGCGGAAACGAAGCGCACTGCCGAGGAGATGACGCGCATCAAGATCGCCCTCGACTGCGTGGGTACGCCGGTGCGTATCGCCGATGCCAAGGGCACGGTGATCTACGCCAACAACGCCCTGTTCTCCACCCTGAAGCGTATCGAACCGGTACTCAAGGCGCAGAATGCAAACTTCAGTATCGACAGTTTTGTCGGCAGCTGCATAGGCAACCTGTATGCCGATCCCGAGGCGGCTCTGAAACGGCTTGCCAGTCTGGCCAGCACCACACAGACGGAAATGGATATCGGCGGGCGCACTTACCGTGTGGTTACCAGTCCGGTGTTTACCGCCAGCGGCGAACGCCTCGGCTCGGTGGGCGAATGGCAGGATCGCACCGACGAACTGGCTGTCGAGCGCGAGGTGTCCGGCATCGTCGAGGCGGCTTCCCGCGGGAACCTCAATGGCCGTATCAATCCCGAAGGCAAAACCGGCTTCTTTACATTGCTTGCCGAGCGAATCAATGGCCTGCTGAAAACTACCCAGGAAGCGCTGGTCGGCACTTCGGAGGTACTCGGTCGGGTAGCACGTGGCGACCTGACGAAAAGCATCGACAAGGACTACGAAGGTATCTTCGGCCAACTCAAGGACGATACCAACACTACGGTCGAACGGCTGCGCGAAGTCGTCGGTCGCATCAAGGATGCCACCGAAGCCATCAATACAGCGGCGCAGGAAATCGCTGCGGGCAACCAGGACCTGTCGAGCCGGACGGAGGAGCAGGCGAGCAGCCTGGAAGAGACGGCGAGTTCGATGGAGCAGCTCAACGCGACAGTTAAACAGAACGCGGAGAACTCCAGGCAGGCCAACGAACTGGCCAAGAATTCCAACGAAATCGCTACGCGCGGTGGTCAGATGGTCAAGCAGGTGGTCGACACCATGAGCGGCATCCAGGCCAGCTCGAAGAAAATTGCCGATATTGTCGGCGTGATCGACAGTATCGCTTTTCAGACCAATATTCTTGCGCTCAACGCAGCAGTCGAAGCGGCGCGGGCTGGCGAACAAGGGCGCGGCTTTGCGGTAGTGGCCACCGAAGTACGCAACCTGGCGCAACGCAGCGCCACGGCGGCGAAGGAAATCAAGTCACTGATTGCCGAATCGGTCGATAAGGTCGAAAGCGGAGCACGCTTGGTTACCGAGGCGGGTTCGACGATGGACGAGGTGGTGAGTTCATTCGAGAAGGTCGCCAATCTGGTCACCGAGATTTCCAATGCCAGTCGCGAACAAAGCTCGGGTATCGAGCAAGTGACGCAAGCGGTCAGCCAGATGGACGAAGTAACGCAGCAGAACGCGGCGCTGGTGGAAGAAGCGGCGGCGGCGGCGGAAAGCCTGGAAGAGCAGGCGCAAGGTCTGGTACAGGCGGTGAGCATGTTCAAGCTGAAGGAAGGCCAGGAGTCAGTGGCCGCGAAAGCAAACCTCCCGGGGCCGGCGCTGCGCGATGCGACACCAAAGCAATTGAATGCAAAAGTCGGCTCTGGCGAGACGGCATCTCCAGGCCGGAAGCCGGCCGCAAACCTTCCCCCACCCCATCTCGCTGACGACGGCGAGGAATGGGCCGAGTTTTAAGGAAAG
>CAZAWN010000031.1:0-6991 GCA_964488825.1 uncultured Methyloversatilis sp.
AAAAGTAATTTCAGTAACGGATTCTTATGCAATTAATGCGTAAATGCCGTCGTAGGTATGCCTTTATTTCGGGTTGGGGAAGGGGTTATTGCCTAGGTTCGCGTCGAAGAAGCGTCCCACGTACGCAAACGTTTCTTGCGCTGCAATGCTCGCTGTGTTGAATTCATCGCTGCCACAGACCAGGTCGGCAAAGCGCCAGAATGCCTCCCACCGTTCAAGCGTGCCTTCTCCATGGCCATGGAAAAACCGTCCGCCAAGTTCCGGTGTGACGCCGATCAAAGTGCGAAGTTGGCGAGCGATAACCAGCCCCCCCAAGGTCGACCCCTCGATGACATAGAGTGTGCCGACAATGGCCGCCGGGCTATCGAGCATCACTTGTATCGGCAGGTCGGGTGCGCGCAGCGTATGAAAGGGGCGCAAGCCGAGGTCTGCAAGGTCCTTCTCCAGCCATTCGATGCGTGGGCTTGGCGAATAGAGGTGGTTCAGGCGGTGTACTTGCATCGCTTTGTCGAGCGGGACATTCAAGAGTGCATGCAGTTCATGCAGGATTTGCAGTACCAGGACGTAGTGGCTGAGGCGGAGCTGTGTGTGTACGAGGGGGGCCATCAGGGGGTGATGGTCAAGGCGACGATGAGCGTCCTTGGTGGTGCGGCGCAAGGTTTCACGCAGTGATCGGACGGCAGGCCTATTAATATTCTCAGTCATGATGAGGTGTCCCGGCATGATTTCAAGAAATAGTCTGGAACGAGTTCTTCCTGGATCGGCTTGCTATACAGGTAGCCTTGAATGGCATGCACGCCTTGAACCCGAAGGAACTCTGCTTGCGCATCGCTTTCGACGCCTTCGGCGATGACGTTGACTTTCAAGGCCTGTCCGAGGGCAATGATTGCCTGTCCGATTGCAATATCGTCGGCATTGTCGGGCAGGCCATCGACAAAGGTCTTGTCGATTTTCAGGCGATCAAACGGGAATAGCTTCAGGTGGGAAAGGGACGAATAACCGGTACCGAAATCGTCGATGGCCAGATTCACTCCCAGCGACTTGATTTCATTGACCAGGGCGCGGATTTCCGGGGTTGGTTTGAGGGCGCTTTCGGTGATCTCGATTTCGATCAGGTGTGCCGGAAGCTGATTGTCTTGCAGTGCCTGGGCCAGTTTTTCCGGAAACCCGGGTTTGAGCTGTTGTGGCGATACGTTGATGCCCACCGGGACATCGAAGGGAAACTCCCGGCGCCAGTGAGCGATCTGGCGGCACACCAGGTGCAATACTTCTGTGCCGAGTTCCACCATGAGATTGGCCTCTTCTGCCAAAGAAATGAATAGCGCGGGTGAGACGATGCCCCGCGTGGGGTGACGCCAGCGGATCAAGGCTTCAAGACCGACGAGACGGCTACCCGTGGCGTCCACCTGGGGTTGATACATCATGAAGAATTGATGTTCCTTCAGGGCGATGCGCAGTTCGTTGGCAAGCTCAAAATTTTGTTGCACTGCCTTTCCCAGTTCGCTGCTGTAGTGGCAAATGCTCCCAATTCCCTGGTGTTTTGCCCGTCCTTGGGCTGTGTCTGCTGCCTGTAACAGCGCATCGACATCGCGCGCATCGGTTGGGTAGCGTGAAATACCAGCGCGTGCGACCGGGGTGACTTGCGTGCCGGAAATGGAGATCGGCCGTGTCAAGGCATTGTGCATGCGTTGAATTGCTGCATGCACTTGTTCGCCGGTTTCGGTGCCACAGAGGAAGAGGGCAAACTTGTCCCCCCCCCAACGCGCCAGTTGATCGCGATCACGCAACTCGATTCGCATTCGTGACGCGAGTTGATAAAGCAGTCGATCTCCGGCGATATGCCCGAGTGCATCGTTGATTGAGGTGAAATTATCCAGATCGAAAAAGCCGATGGTAAAAGGCGCATCGGGGTGTTCGGCAATTGCCTTGGCAACTGCCTTCTCGAAATGGATCCGGTTCGGCAAGCCTGTCAGTCCATCGAAATCGGGCAACTGATGAAGTTTTTCATCGATCTTGATCTTGGTAGAGGCATCCTGGGTCAAGGCGATATAGTTGATTACGACACCGGCGCTGTCGAAGACGGCGAGGACATGGCTGCGTTGCGGGTAGATCTCGCCGGTTTTTCGCTTATTCCAGATTTCGCCTTCCCAGTGCCCTTGTTCGGCGAGACTTTTCCAGAAGAGCTTGTAGTACTCCTTGGAGTGCATGCCCGAACGGAGCATGGCGGGCGTGCGACCGATGGCCTCCGCCGCTGTATAGCCGGTCATCTGGGTGAATATGTCGTTAACAGAACGAATGTTGCCGACCCGGTCGGTAACGACGATGCCGATGCGGTTCTCGCATGGTGTGGCGACGTTGCCGGAGGCCCTGTCCTGCATACGGAAAATGAGGGCTGATGCGGGATTGCCAGGTTTAGGATCCTGGAAGCGGAGCCACCATAAGCTGATAGGTATGGTTCCGCCATCGCGATGGTTTAGTCGTCCATCCATCTCACGGATGACTATCGACTGTTGACTCGCCCGAGCGTCTGTACAGAGATTGGACTGTCCTTTGCATGCGCTGCAGAGTTGATGCAGGCACAGAGTGCTGCAGAAATCCACATTGGCGAGATCATCAATCGTGTAACCCAACAGTTTCAGGGCGGTGGGGTTGGCATGGAGAATCTTGCGGTTCGCATCGAGTACCAGCAGTGCCTCGCTGCGTTCCGCGCTATGCTTGCTGTGGCGCAAGTACAGGTTTTCCATGACCTGGTTGTATTCTTGGCGTTCGCTCGCATCGCGAAAAATTAGCGGGTAGGTTTCGGTATCCCGTTCCTTGCGCGGCGCAAGGGACGCTTCGATCCAGATGTAATGACCGTCCTTGCACGAGTGACGAAATGTGACGGGATGACGCTCAGGATCATCGGCGAGCATGCGTACCATGTAGCGCGCAACCGCATCGGCATCCTCGGCGAAGACAAAGTCGGAGAGTCCGTGACGCACTAATTCCTTTTCCTGAAAACCCAGTAGTTGATGGCAATTGCCCGAAATGCTGCGGTACCGCAGATTCCGGTCGATTTCCATGAAGAGGGTGCGGTTATCTGGAATCAGGTCATGTGCTTGCCAGGAGCCTGCGCACTCGATTCGCTTCTCCACGATCCGGCGGATCAGGGATTCCGACATGCTGGTGGCGATCTCGATGTCGGCATGACTCCACTTGGAGGAGTGTCCCCCGTAAGACTGAACCCATGCGGCAAACGATTTGCGCGGCGAAATGCAGTATCCATCGTCGGCGCGCGAGACGATCTTTTCCGGGTTTCCCGCCCATTTGATGGTCTGGAGGATTTCTGGGCGAAACCACATCACGTAGTTGGCCATCAGGTGATCGATGGGGGCAATTAGCAGGCCATTGGCAATTCCGTTGCAAGACGCGGCCGGTGGATAGTGACCGGGCAGAGAGTCGGTGTAGTAAGTGCTGCCATCGGGAAACTGCATTAGCCAATCCGCCAGACCCTGCAGGAAAGCGACATCCGGGGTGAGTCCAATGTGGTATTTCCTCTGATTGACACAGATTACCGCGCCGCGGGCGCCGACAACATCCAGCAGCCCCTGACCTTTCGTAGAGAAGAGGCTATCCATGTCCGGCTGGCTGTTCGAGCCGATACCTGTGGCCAGGTGGTCCAGCGCTTGTTGTGCTTGTTCCCTGATGCGGCTCAGTTCGGCTTGCTCCAATTCGGCAATTTTCTGCGAGGCCGAGCGTCCGAGAAATTCCGCGAGCTCCCTGATTTGCGGGCTGAGGCTCAAGGGCCGATAGTGGTGACAGGCGACCAATCCCCATAAGCGTCCATTGCAGATCAGCGAAATGGTGAGCGAGGCTCTCACTCCCATGTTGCGGAGGTACTCCAGGTGTACAGGAGAAAAAGAACGCAAGCTGGCGAACGATAGATCCAGTGGGAGCCCGGTATCCGGGTTGAATCTGGGGGTGAGGGGGATGGCCGCCGCGTCGACATCCGTGATCAGGCGGATGCGGTTCTTTATGTAGAGTTCTCGCGCCTGAGGGGGGATATCTGCTGCCGGGAAGTGATGCCCGAGAAATGATTCGACATCCTTACTGCGCTTCTCGGCAATTACCTCGCCATCCCAGTTGGCATCGAAACGGTAGATCTTGACGCGATCAACGTTTGTCAGACGTTTCAGTTCATCGGCAACCTCTGCCAGGTAACGTTCGAGATCGGTGCAGTTATCGATGTTCCAGAGTCTGTTTCGTACCGACATGAACTCCTGTTCAAGAGCGTCCAGTCCTGTGTTGTTTGGGATACGCTCGATTTCGACGATTAGGAGGTCTGCATTGAAGTGTGCCTGGACAGTAAAGCCCGTCCGTTGATCGTTTTGCCAGGTGAGCTGAGACAGCGTGACGATTTTCCCGGGGTCACCCGCCGCGTAAATATCGCTGAGTTGTTCTGCAGCTGCGGCGGGGAGCAGTTCGCTTGCCTGTGCGCCAAGGATGCGTTCCTCCGGTACACCCAGGTAGTCGACAGCATTTTTGCTCGCCTGACATATCCTCAGTTTGGCGTCGAGGGCAAGCAGACAGCCATGGGGCTGGATAGTGCCCGGTGTATGTATCGCCTCATTGGCGCAACGCTGCAAGGCGGCAGTCAAGATCGGGTCTTTGAGCGATGTGATGGCTTCCATGCGTCAGCTCGATTCTTATGAGTTAGGGGCGTTTGCCTAGCGTGGTTCGCTATTGGCACCATCGATATGAAACCGACCAACTGCCGTGCTGAGTCCGCAGGCGAGTTCGTTCAGGTGGTTAGCGGTATCAACGACAATGCTCACTGCTCCGTTGTTGGTTCGTGCCATTTCGGCAATCTTGACGATATTGGAAAGCGCTTCCTGACTGGCCTGTTGCTGCTTTGCTGTAGCTTCACCGATCTGGTCAACTCCGCCATTCACTTCGGCAACTCCACTGGCAGTGTGCTGGAGTATTTCCGCAACCGATCCGACATCCGCACGGCTTAGTCTCAGTTGCTGCAAACCCTCTTCGATTGCCTGTAGAACGTGCGCGGACTGACCACCAATCAATTGCGTGACGGCGTCGATTTCGTTTGCCGATATGGATGATTTCTCGGCGAGTTTTCTGACTTCGTCGGCCACCACGGCAAATCCGCGACCGCTTTCGCCAGCGCGGGCGGCCTCGATAGCGGCATTGAGTGCAAGCAGATTTGTTTGGTCGGCAATGTCCTTGACTTGACTGGTCATGGTTTTGATCGATTGCGTACTGCTAACAAAGTTCTGCACTGAATCGACGATTCGATTGACAGAACCCTCGACATGCTGCATAGACGAGACTAGCGACTCAAGATTTTTTCGGCCACGCATGGATTGGTCCAGATTGGCATGCGACTGGGTGCGGACTTGTTCTGAAACACCGGCTATCGATGCCACGCCGCGTGCCACTGAGTCGACCGCTGCGGTTGCGACAGTGGATTTCTCCTGCTGTTCAAGCGAGCGGGCGGCAACCTCTTTGGCGGCTACTGCGAGACTGTCGACAGACTGTTTCACCTGAGTAGCAGTTGTGCCGATTTGTCCGACAAGACCTGAAAAGGAATTCATCATGCGGTTGAAAGCCAGCGATGCGCGGCCGATCTCGTCCAGTTTCTCGATCGGCAGGCGATGACTCAAGTCACCTTCGCCTTTGGCTATTTCATCGAGACGTCGTGTCATGGCAGCCACTGGCCGCGTAACGAAATGTCGAATAAGAATATGGATGAGGGCAACCAGCAGTATCAACATGGACAGCGCTGCGCCGGCAATTTTGATCCGCTGATTGGTCAAGGTGGCATTCAACCGGGCAAGGGATAGTTTCATGCTGACCGCACCCAATACCGTTCCCTCCGGTACCTGATGGCAGATCAAACAGTTCTTTCCCAACCAGTTTGCCGAAGCGTTGATCGGGATAACGAACTGGATATATTCGTCCGCTCCATCCGACTGGATACGCTCCATGGTCCTGGCTTGCAGTTGGGCTGATGCTTCGAACGAGTCCGCCGCATGTTCGTTGGCCGTGCCGGGACCATATTGCTTGATAACGGCATCGGCACGGATTACAGCGAGATCCCGTACGCCCTCCATCTGACGAATCTGACCGAGGAAAATCTCGCGTTGGTCAATCGTTCCCGTCATCATCATGCCGGTAAGACCCGCCAGAGTCATTTGGTGAATGGAGGCGGCGAACTCTCGCGCCTGGGCCATGGCGGTACCACGGTATTCGTCATTGAGCCAGGTCACCATGGCGGCAAACGAAACAACCAGAATCAGTGAGATGGATCCAGTTAGACGCAGCCAGATGGGTAGCGTTGATTTATTTTCCATGACGTCATCCCTCAGTAAATGGTACGGCAAGCGACAAGCATATATGTTAATAGAATCATATTCGTCATTTTTGGATCGCGTGATGTCCTTGCGAAGTCGAAATCTGAATTTATGTGGAATGGAGAGTTCTTGTCGGAACCGATCAGCGATGCCCGGTCGGGTTCAGTCGCGGGGCGGAGTCAAGGCTGAAATACTCCATGGCGCTGAACTGCGGCAGCGATGATTTGTTTCAAATCCTGGAATGGAATAGGTTTGGGAAACACGACTACATCAGGGGGTAATCCACCCCGATCCTGAATTTCTTCGGCCGACAGACCAGTGACAACAATGATCGGCAGTTTCGTTGTATCCCGCTCTTCTCGAATTGCTTGGATCATTCGGAAACCATCCATTTCCGGCATTGACAGATCGGCAATCAACAGATTCGGGCGCGTGGTTGCCACTTTCAGGAGTGCCGAATAACCGTTTTCGGCAAGGATAAGATCGATAGGTAGCTTCCAACTGTCTATGTGGGCTGCGTACAATTCACGTAGTGGCGCTTCATCCTCGACAATAAGAATACGAAATGCCTGCTGCAGGTCGATGGCGCGTTTAGCCATACCTGAAGAGAGCAAGCTTTCTACAGATGAAACGAGTACTTT
>CAZAWN010000031.1:7091-22900 GCA_964488825.1 uncultured Methyloversatilis sp.
TCCATCCATGCCGCCAGGCATGGATACATCAGTGATCATCAGGTCAAAAGAATCGCTTGCCAAAAGACCAAGTGCTTTGGCGGGGGAAATAGCTGTATAGACCGTGTGGCCTTGAGCGGTCAGATAGTTACGGCCGATTAGTAACAGATCTGGATCGCCATCGACAAAGAGTATGCGGTAGCAATTCCTTGAAGAGGGTGGCTGGCTAAGATCAACTGAAAATGAGTGGGCTATTGGCAGCAGCATTTGTATCGAACACCCACATCCAGGTGAATTTGTGATTCTGGCTAGACCATTTGACTGCCGAGCAAAGCCATAAACCATCGCCAAGCCCAATCCGGTTCCTTTGCCGGGTTCCTTGGTGGTGAAGAAGGGTTCGAAGGCTTTTGCGGCGATCTCGGCGCTCATGCCGCTGCCTGTATCATCAACCCCGACAACTAGGTAGGGACCTTGCGGTAAATTCAGTCCCAAAGGCCCAAGTTCTTCGGCGACAACGATGGGATAGGTGTAGATCAATATACTTCCGCCACGGGGCATGGCATCTTTGGCGTTGACGGTCAAGTTAATGATGGCGTTGTTGAAACCGGTTGGTTCGATCTTGACCGGCGGCGCGGGGCCTTCGATCGCGAACTTGAGATTGATCGATTTCCCGGCTGTTTGTATCAACAAGGGTTCGAGCGCACGAAGCAAATCGTTGGCATCGCACTCGATGGGATTAAGTGACCTGCGGCGTGCGACGGACATCAATGACTTCGTGACTTCAGCGGCTCTCTTCGTTGCCTCGCTGGCAATTTCTAGATATTTGTTCTCGTTTGTTAACTGGCCACGGAGCAAGTCTAGCGAGCCGGAGATAATGCCGATGATATTATTGAAGTCGTGTGCCATTCCGCCGGCAAGTTGTCCAATGGCCTCGAGCTTCTGTGCCTGGATGATCTGCTGTTCGTTATGGATTGACTCGGTAAGATCATGAACGAATCCGGTGAACAACCACTCTCCATCAAGATCGACGGGAACCAGGTTGATTTCTGCCGGAAATGTAAAACCATGGATGTTTTGCGCAGTGAAGCGACGCGAGCGGATAAAGAATGAAGTTTTTCCCGTTGCTGCGTAGGCCTTGAGCTGTTTGGAAAACTCAGGCTCTAGCTTGGACGTTAACACCAGTTTGGCGAAACTCTTTCCCAGTGCTTCATCTTCTGGAATATCGAACAGGGCTTCGGCATTCAGGCTCCAATCCTTGATCATTCCATTGATATCGAGCGAAACGAAGGCGTCAGCTGACGAATTGATGACACCGGAGTGCATTAGGTTTTTGTGATGGGTATCGGTAATGTCTTCCTTGACCGAAACGATGTGCGTAAGAATTCCCGCTGAATCGAGCATCGGACTAATGACTTGACGTTCCCAATACAGCTTGCCGTTCTTGCGGCGATTACAGATCGTGCCTCGCCAAGTCCTTCCCGAAGTAATCGCCGACCACATCTCAGCGTAGGTTTCAGGAGGGATCCGTCCGGATTTTAGAAAGCGCGGATTCTGGCCAAGAACTTCATCGATTGGGTAACCGGTTATCCTGGAAAATCCGCCATTGGCGTAGATGATTCTGCCGGCCGGATCCGTGATGATCACGCCTGCGGATACTTGTTCTACTGCACGCTCAAGCAGTTCTCGGGACCGATGGGAAGTGTGACGCTCCGTGATGTCCTCATGGGACATGAGGATATGAGTGCGATGATCAAGTTCGAAGGGTTGTAGTGTTAAATGGAACCATCGGTCTCGGGTTGGATCCCCGGGGTGAGGGCAAAGGTAATCGTGATGAAATGCCTCGGATGAATCTCCACACAGAATACGGTCGATGGCTTCAGTGACAACCGTTGCATCGGGATCGCGCGAGTGTGTGGCGGGCTTGCAAACTTCTACATAGTACTGTCCGATTCCGCACTCTGCCTGTGCCAACATGTTTTCCTCTGCATAGGAGGACCATGCCGCGTTGACGGCGATAATTTTGCCATCGGGATCGAGTATGGCAACGTGAGCGGACATTGCGTCTAGCGCTGCACTCAGCATAGGCAAGGTGTCTGTATGGCTTGCCTGACTGGTGAAATCCTTTAAGCTGTTCATGATCGACTAGTAGATTGGAGTCTTGATCATACTCCGCTTTTAAAGCATTGTAATCATATTAATCATTTTCAGGTTTAACGGTAGTCATTGTTGTATCGTTAAGACGTAATCGTCCTGTCCCACGGGAGATCAGATGAGTCTAAGTTTTCTGTGACCAGTTCTGCCAAAGTGATTCAGCAATACTCTCAAGTCTCCTGAAATCGATGGGTTTTCCGATATGTTCGACACCTTCTGGCAAGCCTCCCCTTTCGGCGACATTTTCCGGTGGCATGCCAGACACCACAACGATCCGGGTTTGCCGGTACTGCTCCATGCGGGTCAGGGCCTGAAGAATCTGGAAGCCGGTAACCCGCGGTACGTGCAGATCGCAAATCAATAGTCGTGGGATGGTGTTCCGCAAGATCAATAAACCTTCGTAGCCATTCTGGGCCGTGTCTATCTTGACAGGGAAAGGCCATTTGGACATGTTCGCCTTATAAAGCTGCAGCAGCGATTCGTCGTCCTCGACCACAAGAATCGGCAAAGCGCGCTGAGGTTGCTCTAAGGGGGCGCGTATGCCGGGAGGGGGCTCGCTTTGCTGGAACTGATTCGTGTAGGCGTACGAAATTGCTTGCATGACCGTGTTCTGGGTGAATGGCTTGAGGATATAGCCGTTCGCTCCACGTTCAGCCGCAGCTTGAACAGTCGCTCTCTGTGAATTCGAAGTTACCATGATCACATGTGCTGACGGCAACAGTTCGCGAAGAGAGACGAGTACATCCAAACCACCCATTCGTGGCATTTCGACATCTAGAAAAATAATGTCTGGCTTCATCCTGCTTGCGAAACTCAAGCCCTGCTCGCCTCCACCGGCTTCCTCAATAGCGCTGTAACCTTCCTCTTGTAGCAACATGCGAAGTATCGAGCGTGACACGCTATTGTCATCAATGATAAGGATGCGCTTGCCAGTTACGGGAATGCCTTGCATAGTTCAGTTGAAAGTTGCTTCGATTTGTAGCGACAACATTCTCAATTGCTGCACCGCATCTTGAAAATCCGCGCGACGGATGGTTGAGCGGACAGATTCGTAGCCTGCAACGGTGCTTGAGTCTAGTATGGTCGGCAGTTCGTTAGAAAGCGCTTCGGCGACAAGTAGTGCTCCGCTGTCGGACGAATCAAGCAGGGTCTCCAGATGGCGAAGCTTGATGAGGAATTCGTTAATGCTTGCATTTCCCATGCGGACTGTCTCTTGGTCATCGGAGAGCCATCTCTTAACTTGCTGTAGAACTTTGGATAGCTCTGTGCAAAATGCATGAACATCGTCTTCTTTCGGATGATGAGCATCACGTAACGGAGTTTCAACAGCGCTTGCCAACTGGTGCAACTTGTCAGCGCCAATTTGGCCCGCGCTGCCCTTGATGGCGTGAGCAACCTGAAATGCAGCGGGAAGATTCCCGCTAGAAAGATGGCTGGTGATGAGTTCAAGATCTGGTTCATGGAGGGTGATGAACTGAGTCAGTACCCTTTGAATGGCAAGAATTTTCCCACCCGCGATCACCGAGAGCCTAGTCGGGTCGAACCCCAGGGTTGAATTGACAGTGCGTATATGCTCGGCTCCCAGTGGCTGTGCCGCTGTGCTTGACTTTTTCGGAGTTTTTGAATCGGAGCACAGCCATTTGTTTATCACAGCGTATAACGTCTCGGGTTCTACCGGTTTGGCAATGTGATCATTCATTCCGGCGGCAATACAGGCATTCCGATTTTCACCGAATGCATTGGCAGTGATTGCCACAATGGGAACCTGCTGTCCGTTCGGCATCGACCGTATATGTTGGGTGGCCTCCAGGCCGCCCATTCCAGGCATTTCCATGTCCATCAGGATCATGGCGAAGGGTTTATCAGCTTGACGCATCGCCTTCAGTGCCGTCAGACCATCATCCGCTTCGATGACAACCAAACCGGCTTGTTCAAGCAATTCGCGGCAGACGAGCAAGTTGAGTGGATTGTCGTCGACCAACAGGATGCGTGCTCCAGCCACCCGCAGCTTCAATGTGACAGCGTTGACAATCGAATTCTGGACTGCGTCCATGTCATAGGCCTTTGCGGCTTTGGATAGCCATGCCGTAAACCAGAATGTGCTGCCAATCAGGGGAGTGCTTTCCGCGCCGGCATCGCCCCCCATCAACCTTGCCAATCGGCGTGTTATTACTAAACCGAGTCCGGTCGAAGAGGGTGTGTTGGCGCGTGCGGCGCCCTGTTCGAATGGTACGAAAAGCTTGGAAAGTAATTCGGGTTCAATGCCGACGCCGTTGTCGATAACCGAAAATCTTACAAACTGTCGATTGCCTTCGTTCTTTTCGGAAGAAACACGGAGGGTGACTGTTCCGCCTACGGTATGTCTGACCGCATTGCTTGCTAGATTCAGTAAGCATTGTGTGAGGCGTGTCTTGTCTCCCAAGAGGACATCACGAATGTCGTCGATGTGGACTTCGAGTCGAGTATAGTTTTCTGCAGCAGCGCCGCTGAGCATGGTGCTGACAGCGGTTGTGATATCGTGAAGATCGAGAGGGGCTTCGTCAAGGATCAGTTTCCCAGCGTCTATTTTGGATTGATCGAGTATGTTGTTGATGACTGACATCAGGTGAGCGCCGGCTTGTGAAATCTTGTCCAGTTTGTCGATTTGCTCGGGTGATTCGGCTTTCATGCGCAGCAGATGCGCGAGGCCGATCACTGCATTCATTGGCGTGCGAATTTCATGACTCATGCTGGACAGGAAAATACTTTTCGCCAGATTGGCACGTTCAGCGCGCTCGCGAGCCTCAGTTAGTTCGACGGTTCGACTTTTCACAAGGTCTTCCAGATGAAGTCGATGCTGCGCCAATTCGGACTCCATGCGACGCTTTTCGGTTACATCCTCCTGTACGGACAGGTAATGCGTGATTTTCCCGTTAGGCTGACGCAGTGGCGAAATTGCTGCGGATGCGATGTACTCGCTGCCGTCTTTGCGCTTGTTGATGAACTCGCCTTTCCATGTTTTTCCTGACAACAGATTCGGCCACAGGTCGCGGTATATTTCCGCTGAATTTTTCCCGGATTTCAGTATCGAAGCATTTTGACCGATTACTTCTTCCCGCTTGAAACCAGAGTTAATCACGAAGGCTTCATTTACATACTCAATTTCTGCGGCGAGATTGGCGATGACGATCATTTCCGGACTTTGCTCCACCGTCAGTGTGAGTTTACGGATATGTTCCTCGTTCACCCTGCGTAACGAGATGTCACGGAGGTTGATCACGTAGCCGCCGACTGCCGGGTCAGCAAGCACATTCTTGATGCTAACATCGACATAAAAACTTGTCCCGTCGATCTTGCGGCAGCGTTGTTCGAACTTGATCGGGTCGGAGGGGTGATTCCGCAGTTCGGAGTACAGCTTTGCTAGAGCATGCTGATCCTCGGGGTCGGTCAACTCCTGGAAGGTGCGACCAATCAGTTCCTGGGGAGCGAGTCCGAATAGTCGTTCAGAGGTTGGGCCGACAAAAGTGATCATGCCCTCTGGGTCCGATATCAACACCAGGTCTTCGCTATGAAGAAGGAGAGCGTGCATGCGGCGTTCGCTAATTCGCACTGCTGCGGTTTGCTCGA
This sequence comes from uncultured Methyloversatilis sp., assembly GCA_964488825.1. Lineage (GTDB taxonomy): Bacteria > Pseudomonadota > Gammaproteobacteria > Burkholderiales > Rhodocyclaceae > Sulfuricystis. The sequence goes on from CAZAWN010000031.1 coordinate 12,828, forward strand.
TCACACGGTCTTCAAGCGAGGTGTTTAGTTCTTCGAGTTCGCATTGGGTAGCCTGTAGGCTCTTGTACTGCAAGAGGGAATTATCGTAAATCGATACGAGCAGGTTCATCATCCGCTGTGGATTGATTTGCACGGGGCAAGGTTCGCCATGAATCCAGATTTCCATGGTTTGGCGATCTTGGGTGGGGATGGGAGGACGGGCAAGCAGGTTACCTATCCAGGCGATTAACGCAGTAATGTCATAGGGCTTCGTCAGGTAGGCGTCGGCATTAGCATGAAGCCCACGTAGCACATAGCCAGGATCGGATAGTGTCGTCACTAGAATTACCGGAATATTGACCAGAGATACATCTGCACGGATTGCTTCGCACATCGCGTAGCCGTCCATGACCGGCATATTGATGTCGCTGATGACGATCGACGGCCGCAACTGACGCGTGAGGGTGAGGCCTTCAGCACCATTGTGGGCGATGTCAACGGTGTAACCGGCTTCCAGCAGGTTGCGGCGCAGCAACTCTGCCTGCACCTGGCTGTCCTCGACAATCAGGACCGTAATGGTGGGGGTTGCGTTCATACGGTTTTCCCTCCGGTAAGGCGAAGCAGGGTGGGGGCAATCTGGGATAGGGGAAGGATAATGCGAGCGGCACCAATTTCCGCAGCCCAGCGCGGCATGCCGAAAACCACGCTAGTGGCTTCATCTTGGGCGATTGTCAGACCACCGGCACGCGATATTTCCAGCAGACCCTCCGCCCCATCCTTGCCCATGCCAGTGAGTAGAATGCCCGCGACACGGTCGCGGTAGTGGCGAGCGAACGATCTCATGGCAAGGTCAATTGAGGGGCGATGATCACTGACTGTCGGCGATAAAGAGGAACGAAACAGTCCATCCTGGTCGATTTCAAGATGATGGTCATCTTCAGGAAAGTAGGTTGTTCCAGGTTCTGGTCGCATACCAGTCCGGGCGGTGCGTACCTTGATTTTGCAAATACAGGAGAGCCAATCCACCATGCCCTGCATAAAGCCTGTGGCGATATGCTGAATGCAGACGATCGGTAAGGGGAAGTTGCGAGGTAAGGCCTTGAGTATCTGATCAAGCGCCTGGGGCCCGCCCGTAGAGGCGCCGATGCAGATGACCTTGGGAGTCTTGCCTTGTAACTCGGGTAAGTCTATGGGCTGCTGGCCAATAGGTGGAGGGGGCACGGTCTGACTCCCATACCGCTTGACTACCTTGACTCCACTCAGGACCTTAATCTTGAGAATGAGATCGCGCGCCATCTTTGCATAATCATTGTCAAGTCCGCCTAGTGGCTTGGCAAGGATATCCACGGCTCCGGCTTCGAGCATGGCAAAGATGTTGTCTTTCTGCGACTCCTGAAGCGAGGTACTCATGACCAGAATTGGTAGAGGATGACGGCGCATCACCTCGCGGGTTAGGGTGACTCCATCCATACCTGGCATGTGCAGGTCAGTGCATAAAACATCTGGTACCAGTTGAACCAGCTTGGTCAGTGCTTCGTGTCCGTTGTGTGCGGTGCCGACCAGATTGATTTCCGGATCGCCTGCCAGCAGGCGCCGGAGCAGTTCGAGCGATAGCGGAGAATCATCCACCATGAGGACACGGATTCTGTGCGAGGCCGGAATGGTAGGGGAGGGGCTCATCCGACGAGTCGTTCCAGACATTCAAGCAGGATGCTCTGGTCGAATTCAGGCTTCGTGATATAGGCATTGGCGCCGATCTCGAGTCCGCGTCGTTTGTCTTCGTCAGAGGACAGCGAAGTTACCAGGATGACCGGCAAATCGGCGTATTCAGGAATTGCTCGAATCTTTTCGGCGAGTTGCAATCCATCCAGACGAGGCATATTGATGTCGCTGACCACTGCATCGAAATGGCGGGTTCCGAGTTTGCCGAAGGCGTCCAGCCCATCGGTGGCCGCTACGACTTCGTATCCAGCTCCTTCCAGGATGCGAACTTCCTGGGCACGTGTGGTGATGCTGTCCTCGGCGAGAAGGATGAGTTTTTTCCGCCTATCACCCGAATCATGCTTACGTACGCTGGGCTGGGTTACCGTTCCGCTTGGGATGGTGCTTAGCAAACCGCCGGGGTCAAGAACCGTGCAGATTTCGCCGCTGGTTAGAATGCCCGCACCGAGGACATTGCGCACGCCATCAAGCAGGGGGTTGCGCGGTTTCAGTACCAGCAGTTGTTCGTCGACCAGGGCATCGACAAACACGCCGAAACTTTCCTTGCCCACAGTCATGAATACGCAAGGGGAGGCCGCTTGGGGATTGTCGGGAGATGGCGCGTCTGGCAAGCCAAGCAAACTTGCCAGATGAGCCACCGGTACCGGTACCCCCCGATAGAGCACCACATTGCGACCCTCCCGGGTAAAGATACTCGCTTCGGAAACTAACCGGCTGACGCCCACTGAGTCAGTCGGTAAACCGAACTGGAGACCGCCTGATATCACCATTAACACACGCAAGGTTGCCAGGGAGTTCGGCACGCGGAGGGTAAATCTAGTGCCGCGACCTGGTTCGGAGTCGATCTCGATCGTGCCCTTGAGGCGTTCGATGTTGGCCCTGACCACGTCCATGCCAACACCGCGTCCGGAGATATCCGTAACGAAACTCTTTGTTGAAAAGCCGGGTAGTAGGATCAGTGCGTGCAACTGATCGATGGACATAGCCGCCAGGGTTACTTCATCAGCAAGTCCGCGCCGAAGTGCTGTCGAGCAGATGCTGGTCGGATCGAGGCCCTTGCCGTCGTCGCTGACTTGGATCACCACTCTGCCTGCTGCATGACTGGCCCGGATGGTCAAGATACCGGTCCGAGGCTTGCCGGATGCCAGGCGTTGTTCCGCCGACTCGATGCCGTGATCGATGGCGTTGCGCAGCATGTGCATGAGCGGATCCTTGATCTCTTCAAGGATCCGCTTGTCGGCCAGTGTGTCCTCCCCGTCAATCCTCAGATCGATGTCCTTCCCCTGTTCTTGCGCCAGATCGCGCACCATGCGGGGGAATGGCTTGAAAACTTGAGAGAATGGCAGCAAACGGATCTGCCTTACATTGGACTCCAGTGCAATGCTCAAGGCTTCGAGACGTGCCGTATCTTCGGCATAGCCGGCGCGTAGGTCACTCTGTTCGTTCATGAGTGTACCGAACTGGGTGTCGTAGGCCTCCGGCAGGGAACGAACTGCGTTATCCAACTTCTGGATCAGTTCATCCATTTCGCTGAGGCGTCGCGAAACGCGGGTGTGCGTGACGACCAACTCGCCGGCCTGGATCATCAGTTCGTCCAGCTTTCGTGTATCGACGCGAACCGACTCAATTTTGCCTCCTGCCGTCCCGAAAGTTGTTCCTGTCGATGTTGAATTCTCGGGCGTATTGGGAGGGGTAACTCGGGTTGGAGCGGACGTTGCCGTTGCTTGGAGAGGGGGCGGCGATGGGCTCTCCGGTGTGGGTGGCATAGGTGTGTCGCCGGTCGCTTCCTTCACGAGTACGCGCAGGCTGCCGACTTCCTGCAACATCTTGGTGATGCTTTCACGCTCCAGTGCTACTGTCCCTTGGCGCGCCGAATTCAGTGAGGTTTCGAGGCGGTTTGACAGCGCAAGAATGGACTTGAGGCCAAGCATGCGTGCGGCGCCCTTCATGCTGTGCGCTTCCCGGAAAGCCTCCTCGATAAGTGTATGCTCGGCAGGGGCTTGTTCCAATCGCAGCAGCACATCGTCCAGCCGCTGCAAATGCTCGTCACTTTCCGTCTTGAAGAGCTCGCGTAAGGCTTGGTCCTGGATCAGCATTGCGGGAATTCCCTCATGATGACTGGTTTAGATGACGGCCTTGAGGTCTTTTGCCACCTTGTCCAAGCTCTCTACGCCCTGCTTGGTCTGCTGTGTCGCCGAGGCGATCTGTACGGCTCCGGCGGTGAGGCTCTTCATGGCCTCCGTCACCTGGTTCAGCGCGATCGCCTGCTGCTTGCTATTGAGGACGACCTGCTGCGTGCTGACAGAAACGCCACTGGCAGCGTTTGATATAGCCTCGAAAGCTTCCAAAGTACGTTGCGTGATTGCCGCAACTTCGACCGCTGTTCTGGTCCCATCCTCGGTCGCCATCACTGCGGAGTTGGTGGCTTTCTGGATTTCGCTTACGACAACATGGACGCGTTCTGCTGACTTCTTGCTCTGCTCAGCCAGTTTGCGTACTTCGTTGGCTACCACCGCGAAGCCCTTGCCTTGCTCGCCGGCGCGCGCAGCTTCTACTGCCGCGTTGAGCGCCAGCATGTTGGTTTCACTGGCTAATTCGCCAACCACCCGGGCGATGCTGCCAATTTGTCCAGCCTGTTCTGATAGGCGGGATATCTGTTCGGCGACGGATCCCACTTTCTGCTGCATGTCGATCATGCTCTGGGCAACCTGTGCGGCCAGACGGGTACCTTCGCTGGCGGCATCCTGCGCTTGCTGGGCGACGGCAGCGGTTGATTCGGCCTGGCTGGCCGACTGGCGTGACGAAGCGCCGAGTTCCTCGACAGTGCTTGTCGTTTCGTTGACTGCTGCAGCTTGCTGTGTGGCCGTTCGCTCATGCTCGTTGACCATGGAGGCAATTTCGGCCGTGGATGAACTCATGCTGGCGATCAGGTCGCTGACGCTGCGGGTAATGCGTGAAGCAATCTGACTGCCGACGAAGAACGAAGTGATGATCGCCAATATGGTTGCACCAATCACCAGGATGACTAGTCGCTCAAGTTCGTGACCCTGACGTTCGATGCGTTGCTCGAGGATCTTGTTTTCCTCGAGTATGAAGTCACCCAGAGCCTGCTCCAGTTTGAGGGCGAGCTGGGTCGTGTCCTGGGTACCTAGTGTGTTGATAGCTTTGCGGGCTTTCCGTCCGGTAGCTTGTGCCAGCATACGGTCCGATTGTTCCACTAGGTCTTTGTAGAGTGAATCGATCGGTTTCAGCAAGGCTTTTTGCCCGGTGTCATGCACCTGGGAATCGAGGTCTGCCCGACTTGCTGCGAACTCGCGGCGGGCATCATTTATAGCTTCACGGAAGGTGTCTGCCGGGGTCAGGATGTAACCACGCAGAGAGGCGACACCTTCAAGATAATGTGTCTGCATGGATTTTGCCGAAAGCGTGATCTGCTGTGCCATGCGTACCGCGTCGGTGGTTTCCTGGAGCGTTCGTGCCTGCAAGAACACCATGGTGGAAACCAGCACGAACAGGCTCAAGGGTATCAGATAGCCGAGCAAAATACGTTTCTTTAGCGTGAGTGTGGTGTTGGTCATCTCAGATCTCCCAATTCGGTTTAATTAAGTCTGTCGGGGGCGACTTCGCGAGGACGTGAATGAAAGGCTACTTCCAGCCGTTCGGTATCTATCATGCTAATGACCCGTTGCTGATCGATGGTGGCTACCTGTGGACAGATTTCGAAGCCGGCTGCCAGGTGGTTGGTCGGGGCTGGCGTGAGTTGGTCGCGTCGGATGCTGATTACGTCTTCTATGGATTCGGCAAGGATGCCGATTGGAATGTCCTTGATCTGCAATACGGCGATCTCATGTGCTGCTGCGCTTGCAGATACCGCAAGCATCCTCCGAATGTCGACGACGGCGAGGATGTCGCCGCGCAGATTCAGGTTGCCGGCAACATGAGGCGGGGCGCAGGGGATAGGAGTCAATTCGCGCAAGCGCACAAATTCGCGTACCGCCTGGATGGCGACCCCGAAAAGCTCCCCACCCAGCCGGATCAGTGCACAAGCCGTCTCATCCGTCGAGCGTACTTGTTCAGGAATTTTGGCCAGATGAATGGCCCGGGCATGCAGTACCTGTTCATTCGCCCCGGCTTCGCCGCGCTCTCCGCAATCACCCGGAAGGTCATCAAAGGGCTCAAGGGCGATGGCTTGATCGAGCAAGGCGCCACTGTCGAGCAGCATCAACAGTCCATCTGCCTCCATGATGGCACCCCGCAGGAACAGGGTTTGGCCGCCGGGCAACTGGAAATTCCCGATGGGTTCGACGGCTACATCGCTGACAGATGTCACATCGTGGAGTTCATGGACGACGATCCCAACCCGATGGCCGGATTCGGTAATGACCACCACTCGGTCGTGGATGGAGGCCGGTTCCGGGCCGTATCCGAAGCGTAAGCCGAGGTCAAGTACGGGGATGACATGACCGCGGAGGTTGAAAATGCCGCGAATGAAACTTGGCATTTCTTCGATGGGCGAGAGTTCTGGCAACCAGACCACTTCCTGCACAGTATGCGCGTCAAGCGCGTAGCGTAATTTGCGGTAGCCGACAATGAGAAAAGTGTGGTCCATGCTGTCTCAACTCGAGGCGCGTTGCCGTTCGACGTTCCTGGCAACGTGTGGGAGCGTGTTGCCAAGACGTCGTTCGACGTAACCGAGCACGTCCGCAGCTGTCGAGTGTTCGTAAGGCCGAATCAGGGTGTCAGAAGGTAGTCGGCGTAATTCCCTGACTGCGGCTGTCAGCTGCTGCCGGGCACGCGCAGGCTGCCCCTCCACCTCGAGCAGTGCGGCGAGTTCCAAATAGGCGGCCACCAGTCCTGGGGCAAGGTAGATCGCCTGCATGAGCAGGGTTTTCGCTTTCACGGGATTACCGGCCATCTGTTCTAGTTGAGCCTGCAGGTAATAGGGCCATGGGTCGAACGGCGAGACCGAGATGTATTCGCGGCAGGTGCGTTTTGCCGAGTCGATCTGGCCGCGATCAGCTTCGCACCAGGCCTGCTTCAGCAGTTCTTCCGATAAAGGCGGGCCAAGAGTGGTGAGAGGGAGGCGCTTGCACAATGCCGGAGTTGATACCGGTCGGAGGCGCTGCGGCAGGGGAACAGCTACCGTTGCGCTGGATTTTGAAATTTTATGTGGCTGACTCGCGGTAGGTTCCGGGGCTGGGGGGTGCTTGCTCAGAACCACCGAGTCGGCAAAAACACGTGTATGCAGCCCATGGGTGTTATGACCGAGCAATTCGCCATGACCGGTGATCAGGTAGCCCCCATCCGCCAGGGTGGCTGTAAGCTTTCCTGCTACCCGCGAGATTGCGGCAGGCGTCATGTATATGAAGACATTACGGCACAGGATCAGATCGTAGTGGTCTTGTCCAGTAGCATCATTCGGCAGCGTTTCTGCAACCAGATCGACATGACCAAAGCGCACTCGTTCGCGCAACGCGGGCTGAATGATCCATTCGTGTCCCTCCTGGCGAAAGTAGCGGCGTTTGCGCTCGATATCCAGCGCGCGAAATGCCCACTCTGTATAGCGTCCCTCCCTGGCACTCTCGAGAGCACGGGAATTGATGTCGCTAGCGAAGATTTCTATGTCCCATCTGTTCAGTTCCGACGCCTGCTCGTGCAGTAGCATGGCCAGCGTGTAGGGTTCCTCGCCGCTCGAACAGCCGGCGCTCCACAGGCGCAGTTTTCTAGTACTCGCCCTGAGGCGAAGGAGTTCTGGCAGCAACTGCCGGATGATTACCTCAAACTGTTTAGGGTCGCGCAGGAAGTAGGACTCTCCTGTCGTCAGCCGCGCGGTCAGTATTTCACGCTCTTGGAGTCCTTCAGGCGCATCGGCAGTCAGTGTCCGTGAATAGTCGTCCGGTCGCTCCAATCCAAGGTTTTTCATGCGTTCGGCAATATGAACCTTCAGGGTCGGTAAGTCCTCAATGCGAACACGCAATCCAAGAGTTTCGCCGATCAACTCAGCACAGTTTTCAGAAAGCGCTGGAAATGATGAATTGGTTGTAGCCATGATCATGTCCAACATTTTCGAGCCCACATCACTTCTTCGTCAAAGTGCTCGAAAAAATGATACTTAAGTTCACTTCATTAGGTATATTCTTCGATCAGAGACATACATGCAAGAAAATCGGAAATGAATCACAACTACTGTACTACGCGTGAGGCCGCAAAATTGCTTGGCGTTTCTTTGCGCACCGCACAGCAATGGCTGGAAAAGGGGTACCTTAAAGGCTGGAAGACTGAAGGCGGGCATCGACGCATTACTCGTATTTCTGTCCAGTTGATGCTTAGTGGCTCTCTTCGGCGCAGAGGGGGAGACCCTGAGCCTGCCTTGCGAATTCTGATCATCGAGGATGATGCGAGCTTGCTTAAGCTTTACCGCCGGCAGATTTCTCTCTGGCCGTTTTCTACGGTAGTTAATACGGCACCGAACGGCTTCGAAGGGCTGCTCAAAATTGGCGAAGTATTGCCGCAAATGCTGTTATGTGACTTACGTCTTCCCGGTGTTAATGGTTTTCAGATCGTACGGGCTTTGTGTGATATCGAGCGCTACAGGAACATGAAGATTGTTGTTGTGAGTGCACTTCCGACTGAAGAAATCGTCGCGCATGGGGGCATTCCGGAGCGCGTTGAATTGATGGGGAAGCCTATCGACTTCAAACGCCTGTACGAGGTTGCCGCCCGTATCTTTACCGAAAACGCAGCCCTGCAGCCCAGAAGCAGGTTGCGGATCTATTGAAGTGGTACTGGATGTCGTGAGATGACGGACGGCGAAATCGGTGTTGAAAGCACGCCGGGAAGTGGAAGTACCTTCTGGTTCGTCGTTACTCTTAGTAAGCGCGCACCCGATGCCGTCGCGTCAGCGCCGAGTTTCCATGTCTGCACTGCCGAGAACGACTGCAGACGGAGTTCGCCGGCACGCGCGTGATGGTCACCGAAGACGAGCCGATCATGCAGGATGTATAGCGTTTTCTGCTGGAAGATGTCGGCTTCGTTGTCGATCTGGCCGAGGACGGCCAGCAGGCGCTCGCACTTGCCCGCCTGAACCGCTACGCGCTGATTCTCATGGATATGCAGATGCCGGTGCTGAACGGTGTGGAGGCCGCCCGAGCCATCCGTGAGGATTCCCTGAACCAGACCACCCCGACTCTCGCCATGACCGCCAATGCCCTCGACGAAGATCGCGAAGCCTGCCTCGCCGCCGGCATGAACGAGCACATCAGCAAGCCGGTCGATCCGCAAAAGCTTTAAGAAACCTTGTTGGGATGGCTGGAGAGATAGCATTTGCATGTGTCTGTGCTGGCGTATCTTGCTGGCGATCTGGGCGGGTGGCTTGGTACTCGCCGTCGTCGTGCCGCCCGGTTACTACACGGAACACCGGAATCGCTACCTCTCCAACTGGCTGCTGGCAAGTTAGTCGGCGAGGGGTTTGACCATCCAGCGCTCGACACCTTGGTGTTGGCGATGCCGATTTCTTGGAAGGGAACCCTACAGCAATACGCTGGCCGCCTCCACCGTGAACACGCCACCAAGACAGATGTCCGTATTATTGATTTCGTGGATACCGGTCATCCAGCGTTACTCCGGATGTGGGATAAGCGGCAACGCGGATACAGAGCAATGGGCTACAAGATTGCCAGTGAAAGTGATACTCAACAACCTATACGTCTTTGACGTATAATTCGCCATGCTTACGATTGTCGAGACCCCGACTTTTACACGCCTGTGGCCACACTACTGGACCGAAGATGAACGCGGTGAGTTTGCTGCGTGGCTGTCTGAGAATCCTGAGGCTGGCGATGTGATCAGGAAATCCGGAGGGGTTCGGAAGGTTCGATGGACACGTGCAGGATCGGGTAAGTCGGGCGGGGTTCGCGTGGTCTACTTCAATCGTCTGGCAAACGGTGAGGTCTGGTTGTTGTTTATGTATGCGAAGGCAGAACTCGATTCCATTGCGGGCGAGGTATTGCGGGAGATGAAAGATGAAATCGAAAAAGCCATTGACTGACGAAGCGCTGGAAGCCTTCGAGTCATCTCTTGACGTTGCGGCTGAACTGCGCAAGTCCGTGAAAGAGATGATTGCGAAAAAGGGGACCAAGGTTGATGTTTCTCCCGTTGTCTCGGCGCGAATCAAATCCGGACTCAGTCAATCTCAGTTTGCTGACTTGATGGGCGTTTCAGTTAGAACCCTGCAAGAATGGGAGCAGGGTCGCCGTTCTCCATCTCGTGCTGCTAAGACGCTGATTTCAATAGCTGAACTTCGCCCAGAGGTGCTTCGAGAAGTTGCGGCAGCGGTGTAGACGGTTTGTGTTGGCATACCTTCTGGCCCGCCA
>CAZAWN010000032.1:0-9609 GCA_964488825.1 uncultured Methyloversatilis sp.
CAAACTCGACGCTGGCATGAAGGAATAAACAAGGGATGAACCCTTCGCGACGGCAAATCCGGGCAGGCTCACCGCCACACCCTGTAAGATACGCTCCCGTTTCATAGGGGCTTTCATACGGGCTCATGTGGACTGCGTGGCTCACCCAATTTGCTCAACCGGAATCAATATGCGTACTACATTCGCCCAGTGGTTGTTCGCCGGCACCATCTTTGCCAGCGCCTTTTCACTATTCCTGGTGCAGCCGCTAATCGCCAAACAGATTCTGCCCTGGTTCGGCGGGAGCGCTGCCGTTTGGGCCATCTGCATGGTGTTCTTCCAGATGACCCTGCTGGCAGGTTATGCCTATTCTGATGTACTGGCCAGTCGCCTGACACCACGCGTGCAACTGAGCATTCATGGTGCTTTGCTGGTTGCCAGCCTGATGTTCCTGCCGATCATCGCCAGTTCCGACTGGAAACCTACCGGCGCCGAGGATCCTATGTTATTGATTATCGGATTGTTGGCCGCAACGATAGGTCTTCCCTATTTTCTGCTATCGACGACCGGGCCGCTGATTCAATCCTGGGTCGCACGGGTCAACATCGGTTCCCACGTGTATCGCCTGTTTTCCCTCTCAAACATGGCATCCCTCGTGGCGCTGGTTTCTTATCCCTTCCTGATTGAAACACAAGCCACCTTGCGCGATCAGGCCTATGGCTGGTCTGGCCTGTTCGCTGCTTTCGCCGCCCTGTGCATTGCCGCAGGCTTTTATTTCGTGCGCCACGCCAATGCCCTGCCGGCCCCCTCTTCCAACGAAGGACATGCGCCCGAAAGCAACTGGGTTCCCGTCTGGCGCGACTATCTCTTGTGGCTGACACCCGCCGCCATGGCGTCGTGGTTGCTGGTGGCGATCACCAACCACATTACGCAGAACGTGGCTTCGATTCCTTTCCTCTGGATCGTTCCGCTGACGCTTTACCTGTTGACCTTCGTCCTTTGTTTCGAAAGCGACCGCTGGTATCGCCGCAAGCTATTCGTACCTGCCAGCGGCCTGTTGCTGGCGCTGTGCGCGTATGGTCTGCAGGATGGTTCGATCGGCGTCGATTTGAAGATTGCCGTCCCCCTCTACTCCGTTTGTCTTTTCGTGCTGTGCATGCTGCTCCACGGCGAACTGTCGCGTCTGCGCCCTCATACGCGCTACCTGACCCGTTTTTACTTGATGTTATCGGTTGGCGGCGCGCTGGGCGGCACCCTGGTCGGACTGGTCGCTCCGCGAATATTGCCGGCCTACTACGAACTCGGCATCGGCTTCGTCATCACGGCCCTGCTTGCCGCCGTGATGTATCGCCACAGCCGTATCGTCATGCTGCTCGCCCTCCTCCTCTCGGTGTGGTCCGCCTTTTTCCTGTATCGGCAGATTAGCGATGACGCCTCTTCAGCGCGCATGATGCAGCGGAACTTTTACGGGACTTTGCTCACCGTCGATGTGCCCTACGAGGAATTGCGGGATACCTCCCGACAGCTCTATCACGGCTCCACCAAACATGGCGAGCAGTTTCTCTCGGAGGCCCGCCGAAAGGAGCCGACGGCTTATTACGGACGCACCGCTGGCATCGGTATCGCCATCGAGGCCACGCGCAGAACGGGTCAGAAAGTCGGCATGATTGGCTTGGGCGCCGGCACGCTTGCGGTGTATGGCCAGGAGGGCGACCGTTATCGCATTTACGAAATCGACCCAGGGGTAATCGACTTCGCCCAGTCCGAATTCACCTTCATGTCCGACAGTCCGGCCAAGATCGAAACCGTGCTTGGCGACGCCCGTCTCTCGATGGAGAAGGAAGCTCCGCAAGATTTCGATGTGCTTGCCGTGGATGCTTTCTCGGGCGGCTCGGTTCCCGTTCATTTGCTGACGGTTGAAGCCATGGGCATTTATCTGCGGCATATGCGGCCTGATGGCATCATCGCTTTTCATGTCACCAACCGGTTCCTCAACATTCCGCCGGTGGTTGAAGCCATTGCCAAGGCGCATGGACTTTACGTCGCGCATATTCGCGACGAGAACGATAATCCGCTGTTGAGAAATACCAATTGGGTGTTAGTCTCCAGAGATTCCGCCATTCTTTCAAAACCCGAAATCCAGCAGCGGGCATCTGCGATCCGGCCCATTCATGGCATCAAACCCTGGACTGACGATTTCAACAATCTGTTCGCCATCTTGAAGTGAGCGCCCGCCGTTATTCTTCTGCGTACCGGGAGAAGCGCTTTACGTATCAGCGTGTTCAGGCCTTGAGCAGTTCATCCTTGCCCCCCAGCCAGCGGGCGAGATGGCGTTCGGCATGGTCCGGCCAATGAACGAGCAGGTCTTCGGCAGCGGCGCGCGCGGCGGCAACGAGTCCGCTGTCTTCCAGATCGGCGAAGCGCAGCAGAGGCAGGCCGCTCTGGCGTGCGCCGACGAATTCACCCGGCCCACGCAGATGTAGATCCTGGCGTGCGATTTCGAAGCCATCGGTGTTCTCGTAGATGATTCTCAGGCGGGCGCGCGCCGTTTCCGAGAGCGGCGATTCGTAGAGCAGGATGCAGGCCGATTCCGCGGCGCCGCGACCGACCCGTCCGCGTAGTTGGTGCAGTTGGGCGAGTCCGAAGCGTTCGGCATGCTCGATCACCATCAGACTGGCGTTGGGGACGTCGACGCCGACCTCGATGACCGTGGTCGCGACCAGCAACTGGATTTCGTTGCGTTCGAAGCCTCCCATCGTGGCGGCTTTTTCGTCCGCTTTGAGACGGCCATGCACCAGTCCGATACACAACTCCGGCAAGGCGTCTGCGAGATAGGTGTAGGTTTCCTCGGCCGTTGTCAGTTGCAGGGCTTCGGATTCCTCGATCAGCGGACACACCCAGTAGGCCTGCCGCCCGGCGCGACAGAGGGCGCGCACCCGCTCAACGATCTCGTCGCGCCGCGCGGCTCCGACCAGCTTGGTGACGACCGGCGAGCGACCGGGCGGCAGTTCGTCGATCGCCGAAACATCCAGGTCGGCGTAATAGCTCATGGCCAGCGTGCGCGGGATGGGCGTGGCGGACATGGCGAGTTGATGGGACTGTGCGCCTTTTTGTTTGAGCGCCAGACGCTGGCGCACGCCGAAGCGATGCTGCTCGTCGACGATGGCGAGTCCCAGACGGGCGAATTCGACGTTTTCCTCGATCAGGGCGTGCGTACCGACGATGAGTGCCGTCTCGCCAGCGCCGACTTTTGTGCTGGCTGCGGCTTTCTCCTTTTTCTTGAGACTCCCCGACAGCCAGGCGACTTCGATGCCGAGCGGCTGCAGCCAGGCCGACAGCTTGCGATAGTGTTGTTCGGCGAGGATTTCCGTCGGCGCCATCAGGGCCGCCTGATGGCCTGCTTCGAGCGCCTGGAGCATGGCAAGCGCGGCAATCACCGTCTTGCCGCTGCCCACGTCGCCCTGCAACAGACGCTGCATCGGGTAAGGCTGGGCAAGGTCTTGCGCAATCTCGCGCCAGACGCGCTGTTGCGCAGAGGTTAATCGGAAAGGCAGTCGCGCCAGCAGTTGCTCCGTCAGGATGCCATTGCCAGCCAATATTGGCGCGCCGCGCGCGCGGCGCGCGGCGTACGCCCGCCGCAAGGATATTTGTTGGGCGAGGAGTTCATCGAAGCCAATGCGTCTCCAGTAGGGCGCTTGCCAGCACTTCAGGGCTTCCGGGTCCAGACCCGCCGGCGGCGCATGAAGCGAGCGCACGCTTTCGCCAATCCCTATTAACTGCAATCGTTCGAGAATGGGTAAAGGCAAGGTTTCACCGAGGTCAACAGCGTCGAGTGCGTGGACAATGAGTTTTCGCAGCGACGCTTGACCCAGCCCGGCGGTAGTGGGATACACCGGCGTGAGCGCCGTTGGTAGGGCATCTTCGTCTTGCACTACCCGGAAACGGGGATGAATGATCTCGCTGCCCCAGAAGCCTCCGCGCACCTCCCCGAAGATGCGCAGGCGTGCTCCCGGCTTCAAGACCTTCTGCTGACTTGGATAGAAATTGAGGAAGCGCAACGCCAGTTCGCCCGTATCGTCCGCCACGCGGCACACCAGTTGGCGTCTGGGGCGATAGGTGACTTCAGTGGAGACCACCGTGACCTCGAATTGCGCCGTGGCGCCGGGTAGGGCAGCGGTGATTGGCGTGATGCGCGTTTCGTCTTCGAAGCGCAGCGGCAGGTGCAAGACGAGGTCGGCCTGCGTGTGCAGGCCGAGCGTCTTGAGCTTATCGAGCAGGAGCGGCGTCGCTCCCGGTATGGGCGAGTCAGTCAATCGCCAGAATGGCGTCGGCTTCGACCAATGCGCCGCGCGGCAACTCCTTGACACCGACAGCCGCACGGGCGGGGTAGGGTTGTTTGAAATACTGCGCCATGGTTTCGTTCACCTTGGCAAAGTTGGCCAGATCGGTCAGGTAGATATTGACCTTGACGGCTGCATCCAGCGACAAGCCGGCGGCGGCGGCAACCGCCTTGAGGTTCTCGAAGACGCGCACGATCTGGGCATCGATTCCCTCGACCATGCTCATACTGGCCGGATCAAGGCCGATCTGACCGGAGAGATAGACGGTATCCCCGACCCGAACCGCTTGGGAGTAGGTACCGATAGCGGCTGGCGCATCGCCTGCGCTGATGATCTGGCGTGCCATGAGTGTTCCTTTACGGTGCGGATACCTGGTAATTGAGGTCGGCGAAAATATGCTGGATCGCGCGCCGGGCGCGCAGGTTGATGACCAGCGGCGCTTTCAGATTGGCGCGCACCTGCCCGTTCTCCTTGACGAGAATCACCACCACAGCGGCCTCGCCCGGTTCGGCCAGGTCGATCGCCGCGCTCTCCGTATCGGTGAGCGTGATTTCGTAACTGAAACCGAACAAGGCGGGATCGGCGATGGTGAATGACACCTCCGCGTCTTCCAGCGACTGCAGGATGAAGTAGTGCGGCTGCACCCCTTCCTGCGTTTCGGGATGGAACAGCGTATAGCGGCGCAGATCTTCAAAGCCGGCCAGCCCGACGGGAAACTCGATGACGCGCTCGGGAGCAACATCAATGGCGGCGGATGTGGGTGAGTCGATGTTCATGTTCATGCTTTGCTATCTCCTGACAAGGAGGCCATCGTCGTACCCCATGGCCTTGAGTTTGGCGCGGGCAGCATCCGCTTCGGCGCGTGTCGCAAACGGTCCCACCTGCACTCTGGATTCTATCTGCGCCGGGATGCCGGCGGCTTGCAACTTCGCCACCAGATCTTCGGCATTGCCGAGATTACTGAATACGCCCAATTGAACCAGATAACGTTTTGCACTTTCGACGACTTGTGTAAGCGATCGCGGTTCTGCTGCCGTCGGTGACGGGGCGGCCGTCACCGGTGTAGCAAGCGGCGTCAGGCTGTGCGCCGGCGGTGCACTCTTCGGCGCGACGTTCGTTGCGGGGGCAGTGTTTTTCACCATTGGCGCTGTCAATGATGTCGTATGTTCCGGGATGACTTTGGAGATCTCCTTGCGCGTGTCGGTCTGCGGCGAAACAACTGCCGGCACAGCGGGTTTGATCGAAGCCGTTTGGTGCGTTGCCGGCTTGGTCAGCGGCTTGACGGCCGGAACCGGCGGAGTCTCCCTAGCGGGAGCCTCCGCTGCGGCTGCTTCCGCGGGCTTCCCCTGCTCTTCAAGTGCGGCCTGCGCTTGCGGCTTCTCTTCAGCGGCCGGTTGGCTTTCTGGCTTGCTTGGCTCCGCTGCAACCGGCAGGGGTTCAGACACCGCAGCCATCTTCGGCAGTGCCGGCTCCTGGGGTCGATTCAGGACTTCGAAAATCGCCAAGCCGCCAAGCAATCCGAGGATCACCACGCCCGCAACGGCGATCCGCGACAGAAGTTGCTTTCTTTCCTTCGTGTCCTCATCCGCTGCCCCAGAGAGCAGGCTGGAAGCCGGATTCTCATTCAATTCAGTATCTTTCGCTGCTAGCTTGCGTGAGTCTTTTGTCTTCCCGGTCAGATCCATCGAGCGCTCCTTCTTCAAATATGCTTTCGCCACGTCCAAGCGCATGCACCAATTCTGCTTCCGCCAGGGAGATTTCCATTCTGTCAGCGATATCCTGCGCAGTCATGCCACGCTGCACCAACGCCAGAGCTTCCGAATACTGTGGGGAGATATTGCGTGCCGCACGCATTTCTTTCAACTCCGCCTTCAACACTTCAACCTCACTGCGCAGGCTTCTCACCTCGCGCTCCAGATCGATACGCGCCAACTGTCCCGCCAGTTGCTCCTCAAAATCAGACGGCCTCCTTGCAACACTGGCTGTCACTGCTGGCTCAGGTGTCTGCTCCACCGCTGTCTGGGTTGATCGCGCCACCAGCCGGGCCCTTCCTTCTACAGATATGGGCTGCCACGGCTCTTCAGGCTCACTCGATTCCGGAACAACTAATGCAGGCTCCAGATCATTCTTCCCGAATTCTGTATCGACAGGCGCTGCTTGCAGCAGGTTTTTATCGTTGCGCCCTTTCTTTCCCACGCGCACCAGACGGAATAATGCGACCAGCACATACACAACGGACAGCCCTACCAGAATCAGTATTGCCTCTCGCCAGCCGATCATTTCCAGATTCACGCCGCAACCACTCCTTCGATGTTTCGCCAGTATGCCTCGTGCGAATCCTAAACCTCCCTCAACATTCTGAAATGTCGATCACCATGCGGTTTTTCCCGCGTTTTCGTTGCCTCCTTGAAACTTTCGCAACAATCCTCATATACGCTTACAAATAATTTATCGTGTGCGGGAACCGGTCGATTACTATACGGTCGGATGTTTCTTCTACCCGTTTATAAAAAGGAAACGCAGCATGAACCGCAGTCAGCTCTCCCTGATCGATGTTTTGCAACCGCGCAGGTTTCAGGGTACTCCGGAACGCTCTCGTGTTACGCGCACCATTGTCCAGCCCGAAGTCGATGCTTTTGAGGAGCAGGAAGCGCGCCTCGCCGCCAGAAACTCGGCGCTGGCGGGACGGCACGCTAACGAAGGCGTGGCTCAGCTCTGAGTTGCCTATTCGGCAGCAGGCACCGTACGTTTGCTGCCGTCGTCATTCAGGCACACATAGGTCAGGGTCGCTTCGGTTACTTTGACAACGAGCGGATGCGCCGGGTTGCGCTCCGCAAACACTCGTACATCCACCGTAATCGAAGTCCGTCCAACGGTGGCTACTTTCGCGTAGAAGCTGACCACGTCGCCCACTGAGATCGGTTGTTTGAAGAGGAAGGAATTGACAGCGACGGTGGCAATCCGACCACGCGCACGGCGCATAGCGGGAATGGCGCCAGCGATGTCAACCTGAGCCATGACCCAGCCACCAAACACATCGCCCGACGCGTTCACATCCGCTGGCATGGGCATCACCCGCAATACCGGCTCTTCACCCTTTATCACCACGCCCGCATGTTCATTATTCATGCACCGCATCTTACCCTCCATTGGTAATTTCAAGTAATGCGCCGCGATATTGCCCTTCCCGCCCCCCCACCCTCCGAGCGACACGATTGGCAAACCGTTCGCACACTTTTTCCGTATCTCTGGCAGTGGCGTGGCAGGATCATCCTCGCATTAACATGCTTGATCGGCGCAAAGTTGGCAAACGTCGGTGTTCCTTTAGTTTTCAAAGAGATCGTTGACGGATTCGCACAGACCGACCCACGCCAGGCGTTTCTGATCGTTCCGTTGGCGCTGATCGCTGCCTACGGGATTCTTCGCTTTGGTGTTTCATTATTCACCGAGCTTCGCGAACTACTGTTCGCTCGCGTTACTCAGCGTGCTGTACGAACAATTGCGTTACAGGTTTTCGAACACCTGCACGCCCTTTCGCTGCGCTTTCATCTTGAACGTCAAACGGGGGGACTCACACGCGATATTGAGCGCGGTACGCGGGCTATTGGCACCCTGATCAGCTACACCATTTTTTCCGTACTCCCGACACTTGTGGAGGTTCTGCTGGTTCTCGGCATTCTGGCTATCCGTTACGAGCCTAGCTTTGTTCTCATAGCAAGTTCAACGTTGATCGTCTATATCGCTTATACGATCATTCTTTCCAATTGGCGCGTTCATCTGCGGCGCGAAGTCAATGAGCTCGATTCTGCAGCCAATACCCGTGCTATCGACAGTTTGCTCAATTACGAAACGGTCAAGTATTTCAACAACGAATCCTGGGAAAAATCACGTTACGATCAACATATGCAGAAGTGGGAGGTTGCTCAGATTCGCAGCCAATACTCATTGTCCTGGCTGAATCTCGGGCAAGCTGCCATTATCGCCATCGGTGTTTCTCTGATGATGTGGAGAGCAGCCATTGGCGTTTCCAACGGTACGATGACGGTAGGCGACATCGTCCTGGTGAATGCTTTTTTGATCCAGCTGTACATCCCGCTCAATTTTCTTGGTGTCCTGTATCGCGAGATTCGTCAATCCTTGATCGACATTGAACGTTTGTTTGGCTTACTTAACCAACCCACGGAAATTAAAGATACCCCGCATTCTGACTTGCTTGAGCGCGGTCCCTGCTCGGTCTCCTTCGAAAACGTATCTTTCGGATACGATCAGCGCCGTCCGATCCTCCACGATATTTCTTTCTCCATTCCCGCCGGCAATACGCTCGCCGTCGTCGGTCATAGTGGGTCGGGCAAAAGTACGCTAGCTCGATTGGTGTTTCGTTTCTACGATGTACTTGCTGGATCAATACGCATCAACGGGCGCGATATTCGCGAAATCAAGCAAGACAGTCTGCGCTCTAGCTTGGGTATTGTCCCGCAGGATACCGTTCTGTTCAATGAATCACTGGCATACAACATTCGCTATGGTCGCCCAGACGCCTCTGATGAAGAAGTCAAGCATGCCGCACGTGCGGCTCATCTCGAAGAATTCATCGCAAAACTTCCAGATGGCTACGAGACACGTGTAGGCGAAAGAGGACTAAAACTTTCCGGGGGAGAGAAACAGCGAGTTGCTATAGCTCGCACACTGCTAAAGAACCCTTCCATCCTGATTTTCGACGAAGCCACCTCGGCTCTGGATTCTCAAACAGAAAAGTTGATCCAGGCTGAACTGGACTTGGCATCTTTAGGGCGAACAACTCTGATCATCGCTCACCGTTTATCCACCGTAATGAATGCCACTGAGATTCTTGTGCTGGAAGAAGGCAGGATCGTGGAGCGAGGCAACCACCCAGCTTTGCTTCAACAGAGTGGTAAATATGCGAGGATGTGGGCCTTGCAGCAACGCGAGCAGAGTATCAGTTTGAGCACGTAAAAAAACCGGCAATTGCCGGTTTCTTAGATAAAAACCAGGAACGTAACTACTCGACGGTCTTGGTTTCCTCGCCGGCCGCTTCAGTGTCAGGGCGATCAAGCAACTCGATGTAAGCCATCGGCGCATTATCTCCTACACGAAAACCCATCTTAAGAATACGCAAGTAACCCCCATTGCGATTGGCGTAACGGGGCCCGAGTTCGTCAAAGACTTTAACGACTACATCTCTATCACGCAGACGGTCAAATGCGAGACGGCGATTGGCTAGAGAAGGCTTCTTACCCAATGTAATGATCGGCTCGACAACCCGCCGCAA
>CAZAWN010000032.1:9709-22322 GCA_964488825.1 uncultured Methyloversatilis sp.
GAAGCAAGAACTTCCTTGATCTCATTGAGGGACTTGCGGCCAAGATTGGGTGTTTTCAGCAGCTCTGTTTCCGTCCTCTGAATCAGATCGCCAATGTAGTAAATGTTCTCAGCCTTCAAGCAATTTGCAGAACGTACAGTGAGTTCAAGATCATCGACGGGGTGCAGAAGAATCGGATCCACCGAGGTGTGCTTGGGCGCTTCAATCGAAACTTGAGTTCCTTCCAGGTCGGAAAACACTGAAAGTTGATCCATCAAAATACCAGCCGCGTAACGGATGGATTCCTCGGGATCTACTGCCCCATTGGTTTCAATATCAATGATCAATTTGTCCAGGTCTGTGCGTTGCTCTACACGCGCAGCTTCGACTTGGTAGCTGACTCGACGTACCGGGCTAAAGGCAGCATCGATCAAAATCTTGCCGATAGTCTTGCTTTCCTTGTTCGCCGCACGTACGTTTGCGGGTATGTAACCACGTCCGGATTCAACCTTGATCTGCATATCAAGCTTCCCGCCAGGCGCCAAATGGGCAATGACATGGTCGGGGTTAATGATCTCGATATCGTGTGTTGCCTCGATGTCTGACGCAAGAACGACTGTCTCAGTTCCATCGGACTTCTTTGACAGTGTCAATGTTGCTTCCCCGCGATTGTGCATACGCATCACAATGCCCTTGAGGTTGAGCATGATGTCCACAACATCCTCACGAACACCCTCAAGAGTGGAGTACTCATGCAACACGCCATCAATCGACATCTCCGTGGGTGCAACGCCAGGCATCGAAGAGAGCAGTATGCGGCGGAGTGCATTTCCCAAAGTATGCCCAAAGCCGCGTTCAAATGGTTCCATCACTACACGGGCGTGAACAGACGACAGCGCTTGAACATCAATAATGCGGGGTTTCAGAAGCGCATATGTTTGCATCTTCATTCCTCAAATGAACATGGCGCCCAGGGCAAATGCCATGGGCGCCAAGAATTCAACTTAACGAGAATACAGTTCGACAACCAGACCTTCTTTGATTGAAGGCGGCAGGTCTTCACGTGCAGGTAGCGTTTTCAAGGTTCCCTTACCAGCCTTGACATCCACCTCAACCCAGACAGGAAAACCTCTCGACTCGGCTGACTCTATAGCAGCCTTCACTCGCAGATGAGTACGTGCAGAATCGGTCAACTGAATTGTGTCACCCGGCTTAACTGAAAACGACGGAATATTGACACGCTTGCCATTCACCAATACGCCATTGTGGCGGACAACTTGCCTAGCTTCCGCTCTAGAGGCTCCAAAGCCCATACGGTACGCAACTGAATCTAAACGCCCTTCGAGAAGCTGTAACAGGTTCTCACCTGTTTGTCCTTTACGACGGTCTGCCTCAGAAAATACTTTTCTGAATTGACGTTCCAACACGCCATAAAGACGACGGATCTTCTGCTTCTCACGCAGTTGCTGGCCGTAACCGGAAAGTCTTTGTCCTGATTTTTGACCGTGTTGCCCCGGCGCATAAGAACGACGCTCGATTGAACACTTGTCAGTGAAGCACTTTTCACCTTTGAGAAATAACTTTTCGCCTTCACGACGGCACTGGCGACATTTTGGATCGAGATTGCGTGCCAATTGGCTTGCTCCTTGTATTTTCTTAGATACGACGGCGTTTAGGAGGACGACAGCCGTTATGTGGGATCGGCGTAATGTCGGTAATGCTACTTATCTTGATACCCAGGGCATTCAAGGCACGAACAGCGGACTCTCGTCCAGGGCCTGGGCCTTTGATTCGAACCTCGAGATTCTTGATTCCGCATTCTTGAGCTGCCTTCCCGGCAGCCTCAGCAGCGACCTGAGCAGCAAAAGGGGTTGACTTTCGCGAACCCTTGAATCCAGCGCCACCCGAAGTTGCCCAAGATAATGCATTACCTTGACGGTCGGTAATAGTAATGATTGTGTTATTGAAAGAAGCATGAACGTGCGCAATTCCTTCTGCAACATTCTTTTTAACTTTTTTCTTGACTTTACTGGTCGCTTTAGCCATTTATATTATTCCTGACGATTACTTCTTGCTTCCGGCTACAGATTTGCGCGGTCCTTTGCGGGTACGGGCATTCGTACGCGTGCGCTGACCACGAACCGGAAGCCCCCTACGGTGACGCATTCCGCGGTAGCAACCAAGGTCCATAAGTCGCTTGATATTCATCGTCACTTCGCGACGCAGATCTCCCTCGACCGCGAATTTGCCTACTTCGGTACGTAGCCGATCCATATCGGCTTCGCTCAAATCCTTGATTTTGGCTGTACGAAGAACACCAGCCGCATCGCAGATCTTTTGCGCACGCGAACGTCCAACTCCGAAAATCGCAGTCAGTGCGATTTCAGTGTGTTGGTGGTTAGGAATGTTTACGCCTGCAATACGGGCCATACGCTTACCTTGTTTCTAGTTATGATAATCCGATGCCTGCTCCGGATTGGGAACACGCGATTATATGGGAAAGTATCCCGCTTATCAACCCTGCCGCTGTTTGTGTCTCGGATCCGTACAGATCACTCTCACAACTCCGTGTCTGCGGATAACCTTGCACTTTCTGCATATACGCTTGACCGATGCTTGAACTCTCATGTTTCACTCCATTATTTGTAACTTTACTTGGCTCGGAACACAATACGTGCCTTATTGAAATCGTAAGGCGTTAATTGCACTGTTACTTTGTCACCTGGAAGAATGCGTATATAGTGCATACGCATTTTCCCAGAAATGTGCCCGAGTACTATATGACCGTTTTCCAGCTTAACTCTAAAAGTTGCATTAGGTAAGTTCTCTAGAACCTCACCCTGCATCTCAATGACGTCTTCCTTCCCCATCGATCATCAATCCACATCAACTATCGTGCTGGAAAACCTGAGCCCTTAAAATTCGCCTTCTTAAGAAGGCTCTCGTACTGATGAGACATCAAATAAGCCTGAACCTGGGACATGAAATCCATGGTTACGACAACAATAATCAGCAGGGAAGTACCACCAAAGTAGAACGGTACATTCCATTTAAGAATAAGGAATTCTGGCAGCAAACAAACTAAGGTGATGTAGACAGCACCAACAAGTGTCAAGCGCATCAGTATTTTGTCTATGTAACGCGCAGTCTGGTCACCTGGTCTATAACCCGGCACGAATGCTCCGCTTTTCTTCAGGTTATCAGCGGTTTCTTTTGAGTTGAAAACGAGTGCAGTGTAAAAAAAACAAAAGAATATGATCGCAGCAGCATATAACAGAACATAAACAGGTTGACCGGGTGAAAGAGTCGATGCGAGATCTTTTAACCATGTCATTCCTTCACTAGTTGCGAACCAACCGGCTGCAGTAGCAGGGAATAGGATTATCGAAGATGCGAAGATTGGCGGAATTACTCCTGCCATGTTGAGCTTCAATGGCAGATGAGAACTTTGCCCACCGTAAACCTTGTTACCAACCTGTCGCTTGGCGTAATTGACTAATATTTTTCTTTGCCCACGTTCGACGAAGACGACAAAACCGGTTACAACAACAACTAGAAAACAAATAACAATCGATGTGAGCGGATGCATTGCACCGGTTCTAACCAGCTCGAATAAACCACCGAGTGCGCTAGGAAGACCGGCAGCTATACCGGCAAATATAATGATTGATATACCATTCCCTAAACCCCTCTCAGTGATCTGCTCACCAAGCCACATCAGGAACATAGTTCCAGTCACAAGAGTCATCACAGAAGTCAGCCGGAACATCATTCCCGGTTCAAGAACCAAACCGGCCTGACTTTCAAGTGCGATCGTCATACCAAGCGCTTGGAACAAAGCCAACAAAAGAGTTCCGTATCGCGTGTATTGAGTTATCTTCCTACGTCCAGCCTCGCCTTCCTTTTTGAGCTGCTCTAAAGAAGGTACTGCATGCGTCATCAATTGCATGATGATTGATGCAGATATATATGGCATGATACCTAGCGCGAATATTGTAAATCGCGATAACGCGCCGCCAGAGAACAGATTGAATACACCTAGTATGCCACCTTGCTGAGTGTTGAAGAGTTCAGACAGCTGAACCGGGTCAATTCCAGGGACAGGTATATGCGCACCAATACGAAAAACGACTAAAGCTCCAAGCAGGAATGTCAACCGGCGCCATAAGTCGCCAAATTTACCTGTCTTGCCTAATGCAGGTGCTGGTAGCGTAGAAGTTGCCACTCGTAGCTCGCGTAGTCAGATTAGGCAACTGTCGCAATATCGGCAACAGAACCACCGAGATCTTCAATCTTCTTGCGTGATCCTTTAGTCGCACCGACACCCTTGAGATTGACCTTACGAGTGAGTTCGCCGGAAAGAATTACCTTTGCTGAAATTGCGTCCATAGGAACAACTCCAGACTGAATCAATGTGAGCAAATCTATATCCTCTACGGGAAGCTTCTCTAAATCAGAAAGACGCACCTCGTAATTTCTAGCAGCGGTCAAAGAAACGAATCCACGCTTGGGTAGTCTACGTTGCAAGGGCATCTGACCTCCCTCAAAGCCAACTTTATGAAAGCCTCCAGCACGTGACTTCTGACCTTTATGTCCACGACCTGATGTTTTACCCAAACCGCTACCGATACCACGTCCGAGCCGTTTAGTTGAATGCTTCGCGCCGTCAGCAGGTTTCAAATCATTGAGCTTCATGCCACTTCCTCACACTTCACCAGAAAAGAAACTGACTTGATCATGCCACGAATTTCTCTCGAGTCATTTACCAAAACACTATGATTAATACGACGCAAACCCAGTCCACGAACAGTCGCACGGTGCGCTTGCTTTGTCCCGATGACACTCTTTATCAATGTCACTTTCAAGTTCTTCAAAGACACTTTCAAGCCTCCAGTATTTCATTAACAGACTTGCCTCGCTTCGCAGCTATTTCTGCAGGTGTGCTCATTGATTGCAGACCATTGATAGTCGCTCGGACGAGATTGTAGGGATTGGTAGATCCAAGGGCTTTGGCTACCACATCTGTAATCCCCATTACTTCGAAGACTGCTCTCATGGGCCCACCGGCAATTACACCTGTACCAGCTGCAGCTGGTGACATCAAAACAGTCGTCGCCCCATGCTTTCCAACCAACGGATGATGCAACGACCCATCCTTGAGGCTGATCTTAGACAATCTCCGACGAGCCTCATCCATTGCCTTTTGCACTGCAACAGGAACTTCTCGGGCTTTTCCCTTGCCCATTGCAATACCGCCATCACCATCACCAACCACTGTCAGAGCGGCGAAACCCAAAATACGGCCACCCTTAACTACTTTGGTAACACGGTTGATCGCCACCATTTTCTCTCGCAAACCATCATCACGTTCCTCGGTTTGCTGTTGTTTCTTAGTTTGCGGTTTCGCCATAACTTTATCGCTCTTTCACGCAGAATTAGAACTTGAGTCCGTTTTCACGGGCTGAATCAGCTAATGCTTTAATCCGTCCATGGTACTTGTAGCCCGAACGATCAAATGCGACTTCAGTAATACCTTTTTCAATTGCCTTAATCGCAATCGCCTTGCCGACTTCTTTTGCGGCAGATACATTTCCACCAGAAGCAAGCGCAGCCCGAAGGTCAGTATCGAGAGTAGAAGCAGATGCGACTACGCTATCACCTGATCCCGAATATACCTGCGCATATATGTGGCAGTTTGAGCGATGGACGCAAAGACGGGCAACTTTGAGCTCCGCAATTTTGGCGCGTGTTTTACGCGACCTGCGAAGGCGTGCTTCTTTCTTATTCATGAGTAAACCTTTAGCGTCATTGACAAGAAGAGTTATTTCTTCTTGGTTTCTTTAATCACAACAACTTCATTTGCATAACGAACACCTTTACCCTTATAAGGTTCAGGCGGGCGATAGGAACGGACCTCTGCTGCAACCTGTCCAACTTTCTGACGATCAATACCTTTGATTACAATCTCAGTTTGGGTAGGCGTTTCTACCTTCACCCCTTCAGGCATTTCGTGAACAACAGGATGTGAGAATCCAAGTGAAAGATTAAGCTTGCTACCTTGCGCTTGAGCCTTGTAACCAACACCAACAAGGCTTAATTTTTTCTCGAATCCTTTTGATACTCCCATAACCATATTAGCGAGAAGCGCACGCAGAGTACCAGACATTGCCGAGCCATCATCTTTACCACTCATAGCACGACAATAAATAGTCTGCCCTTCTCTCTCGACAAATACGGACGGCATCAGCTTCTGAGATAAAGACCCCAAAGGACCTTTAATGGTCATAACCTCATCATTCAGAGAAAACTCAACTCCACTTGGAAGCACAACCGGATTCTTGGCGATACGAGACATTCTTATCCCCCCTTTACGCCACTAGACAGAGAACTTCGCCGCCAACATTGGCTTGACGAGCACTCTTGTCCGTCATTACACCTTTGGGTGTTGAAACGATGGCTATACCCAAACCATTCATAACTCGGGGCAGATCTTCTCGACCCTTATAAATACGCAAGCCAGGTCGTGAAACACGTTCAATCTTTTCAATTACAGGCCTTCCTGCGTAGTACTTAAGTTCGATGTCCAGAACCGAGGTCGCGGAGTCCGTACTAACAGAAAAGTTCTCTATATAACCTTCACTTTGCAGAACTTTAGCTATAGCAAGTTTAATCTTAGAAGAGGGCATAGAAACACTCAGCTTCTCGGCCATTTGTGCATTGCGAATGCGCGTAAGCATATCGGCAATCGGATCTGTCATACTCATTCTAAAGCCCTCACCAACTTGCCTTGGACAAACCAGGAATTTCACCACGCATAGCAATTTCCCTCAATTTATTGCGGCACAAGCCAAATTTCTTAAAAACTCCACGCGGTCTTCCAGTTAATGAACAACGGTTTCTCTGTCGAACAGGACTGGAGTTACGGGGAAGCTCCTGAATCTTCAGCCGGGCAGCCATTCGAGTATCTTCATCTACACTCATGTTGCCGACGATAGAAAATAATTCAGCTCGCTTCTTTGCGAACTTGGCCACTAATTTTGCCCGCTTAGCTTCACGGTTCACAGTTGATAATTTAGCCATACTTCCCTCAATTTTTAAACGGGAACTTGAATGCAGCTAGCAAAGCTTTAGCTTCAGCGTCCGTCTTGGCGGATGTTGTAATACTGATATTCATCCCGCGCAAAGCATCAATCTTATCGTACTCAATCTCGGGGAAAATAATCTGTTCTTTAACACCAAGATTGTAGTTTCCCCTGCCATCAAAACCTTTGGTTCCCGGAATTCCTCTGAAGTCCCGTATTCTTGGCATTGCAATACTTACCAAACGATCAAGAAACTCATACATTTTCGCGCCTCGCAGGGTAACCATACAACCAATGGGATAACCCTCACGAATCTTGAATCCAGCAATTGCCTTTCGCGCCTTAGTAACTACCGGCTTCTGTCCCGCAATCTTGGTCATATCACCCAAGGCATTCTCAAGGACCTTTTTGTCTGAAACCGCTTCTCCAACTCCCATATTGAGCGTGATCTTCGTAATACGCGGAACTTCCATTATGGAAGGGTAAGCGAACTGCTCACTCAACTGAGGAACGATACTTTGCTTATAAAACTCTCTCAATCGCGACATACAAACCCCTTAAACTTTCAACTGCTCGCCAGTCGATTTATATATTCGCACCCTGGATCCATCATCCAGAGACTTTATACCGACCTTATCAGCTCTCTGAGTTGCAGAATTGAAGATTGCAATATTCGAACGATGTACTGGCATTTCTTTCTCAACAACCCCACCAGTAATTCCTTTCATCGGATTAGGTCGCTGGTGTTTCTTGACTTTATTTACACCTTGGACAAGCAGCAGATCGCCTTCTACAATGCCAATTACAGAACCTCGTCGACCCTTGTCACGACCAACAACAACTACAACATCATCACCTTTACGAATTTTTTCCACGTCCAAATCCCCCTGCGCAGTTATAAAACTTCTGGCGCCAACGAGACGATCTTCATGAACCGATCACCACGAAGCTCACGTGTAACAGGCCCGAATATACGAGTTCCAATCGGCTCAAGCTTATTATTTAGAAGCACTGCAGCATTTCCATCAAACCGAATCAAAGAGCCATCCGCCCTGCGAACACCCTTAGCCGTTCTTACTACAACAGCATTGTAGATCTCACCTTTCTTAACCCTTCCACGGGGAGCCGCATCTTTTATACTGACCTTTACGATATCACCAATTCCAGCGTATCTACGCTTTGAGCCGCCCATGACTTTGATACACATCACTGAGCGAGCACCCGTATTGTCAGCAACATCCATTCGGGATTGCATTTGAATCATGATTATCTCCAACTTTGCCTGCGGTGAAGCTTATGCAGCTAGTATTGGGCCCATGAGTGGGCTTTACAGGCAGCTCATCTTGATATCACCGCCCGACTAAACGAGCAATTGTAAACACTCATCCATAGAGTGTCAACCAAATTCAAGAACCTTTCGACTTCTCCAGGAGCATGATAACTTTCCAGGATTTTGTCTTTGAAATGGGGGCGCACTCCTCAATACGTACGGTGTCGCCATTGAGCGCTGCGATTCCATCGAGATGTGCGTGATATTTCTTGGACTTTGTAATCACCTTACCTATTACAGGGTGCTTAACTTTCCGCTCAACAAGAACAGTGACAGTTTTATCCATCTTGTCACTGACAACGCGCCCCTCAAGAGTGCGACGTGTAGCTTCAGTTTCTTGTGTCATTCTTTGCAACCCTTTCATGCTGAACGGTCTTAACTCTTGCAATATCCTTACGAAGCCTACCAATCTGGCTTGTATTATTGTTTTGCTGTGTAGCCAGCTGAACTCTCAAAGACAACTGAGCCCGTCTCAAATCAAGCAATTCTTTGCCAAGTTCAGCATCACTCTTTGATCTTAAATCGGTAGCTTTCATCGTTTATCCCAATTGCCTTGATACAAAAACTGTCGCTATCGGAAGTTTCGCTGCAGCCAGAGTAAATGCTTCTCTGGCCAACGCCTCATCCACCCCATCCATTTCGTAAAGTACCTTTCCAGGTTGAATCTCGGCTACCCAGTACTCTGGATTCCCTTTACCATTACCCATCCGGACTTCTGCGGGCTTCTTTGAAATGGGTTTATCCGGAAATATGCGAATCCAGATGCGGCCTCCCCGCTTGATATGGCGAGTCATAGCCCTTCGTGCTGCTTCAATTTGGCGTGCTGTCAAACGACCGCGTCCAATGGCCTTCAGGCCATACTCGCCAAAGCTTACTTTAGCACCACGCGTAGCTAGACCGGTATTACGACCTTTATGTTCCTTACGATACTTTCTGCGAGCTGGTTGTAACATAACTTATTCCTTGCCTTCACTTCCAGAAGACGTCTGTTGCGTCGTAGTTACTACCTTACGCACTCGTCTAACATTAGACTTTGAAGCTTCACTGTCCGCGGACTGATTCGAAACCTCAACACCTGTCAATTCAGTCTTTTTTACTGCCTTACGAGGAACTTGCTTACCATCAGCATCCTGTTTTGTATCTGAACCTGGTTTGGGACTCCTTCTGGCACGTTTAGCGGGCTCATCACTTGTACGATCTTGTTGCTGGACTTCATTCATATCCGCACTACGCGAAATATTCTCGCCTTTGAAAACCCAAACTTTGATACCAATAATACCGTAGGTAGTCTTTGCCTCAGATGTCGCATAGTCAATTTCTGCTCTAAGCGTGTGCAACGGAACACGACCCTCTCGGTACCATTCAGTTCGGGCTATTTCCGCGCCATTAAGACGACCAGAACTCATGATCTTAATGCCTTGAGCACCTAAACGCATTGCATTCTGCATTGAGCGCTTCATAGCACGACGAAACATGATTCGCTTTTCAAGTTGTTGAGCGATTGAATCTGCAATCAGTTGTGCATCTATCTCAGGCTTCCTGATCTCCTCGATGCTTACATGAACAGGGACACCCATACGGCGCTGAAGTTCAGACTTGAGACTCTCAATGTCTTCACCCTTTTTTCCAATCACAACACCTGGTCTTGCGCTATATACCGTAACACGTGCATTTTTCGCAGGACGCTCGATAACAACTCTTCCCACCGAAGCATGCGCAAGCTTCTTCTTCAGGAAGTCACGTACTGCTATATCCTCCCTTAGCATTGAGGGGAAAGCCTTGGAATTTGCAAACCACTTTGAAGACCAATCGCGAGTAACTGCCAATCGAAATCCAACCGGATGTATTTTTTGTCCCATAGCAGTTCCTTAATCGCCCACCGTCACGTAAATATGGCAAGTTTGCTTGCTGATTCGATTACCTCTACCCTTGGCACGAGCTGTGAAACGCTTAAGTACAGCACCTTGCTCAACGTGGATTTTGCTAACCTTTAACACATCAATATCTGCGCCATCATTGTGCTCTGCATTGGCAATCGCAGACTCGATTACTTTTTTGACGATCACAGCCCCTTTTTTCGGACAGTAAGCAAGTATGCTCAATGCTTGATCGACAGGTTTTCCACGCACCAGATCCGCCACAAGCCTACCTTTTTGCGCGGACAACCTAACTCCACGGAGAATAGCATTAGTTTCCATTAGGCATCCTTTATTTCTTCACAGCTTTTTTACTCGCCGCATGACCCTTAAACGTTCTGGTCGCTGCGAATTCCCCAAGCTTATGCCCAACCATATTTTCAGAAACATAGACAGGTATGTGTTGCTTCCCGTTATGAACGGCTATGGTCAGACCAATGAAATCGGGCAATACAGTTGAGCGACGAGACCATGTCTTAATTGGTCGCTTGTCATTTGACGATCGCGCAGTATCGACTTTTTTCAGCAGATGGCCATCTACAAACGGCCCCTTTTTAATAGAACGTGCCATTTATTTCCCCTTACCGCTTGTGACGTCTCTGGACAATCATGTTGTCTGTACGCTTGTTGCTGCGAGTTCGATACCCCTTGGATGGCTGCCCCCACGGACTCACCGGAACTCTACCTTCTCCTGTACGCCCCTCGCCTCCACCATGGGGATGGTCAATCGGGTTCATTGCGGTTCCACGTACTGTCGGCCTTATTCCACGCCACCGGTTTGCGCCAGCTTTACCAATTTTTCGGAGATTATTCTCTTCGTTTCCAACTTCGCCAATCGTAGCGCGGCAATCGACATGCACGCGCCTAATTTCACCTGAACGCAGTCTGAGCTGCGCATATAGACCTTCTCGAGCCAGCAATTGGACAGACGTACCCGCAGCTCGAGCTATTTGAGCTCCCTTACCAGGCATCATCTCGACACAATGCAGCGTACTTCCAACTGGAATGTTGCGAATCGGTAAAGCATTACCAGGCTTGATAGGCGCCTCTGAACCACTTAGGACTTCCTGCCCCACAGACATGCCCTTGGTCGCAATAATGTAACGCCTCTCACCATCCTTGTAACACAACAGGGCAATATTCGCCGAACGATTGGGGTCATACTCCAAGCGTTCAACTTTGGCGACGATACCATCTTTATTGCGCTTGAAGTCAATTACACGGTACTGCTGCTTGTGTCCGCCGCCTTGGTGTCTTGTCGTAATGTGACCGTGGTTGTTTCGCCCAGCCTTACTTGATTTGCTCTCGGTCAATGCATCAACTGGACGTCCTTTGTATAAGAGAGGATTGACAACTTTAACAAGTGAACGTCGCCCGGCTGATGTAGGCTTTACTTTTACAAGCGCCATTTAAACAACCCCCTCTGCGAAATTGATTTCCTGTCCTAGTCCTAAAGAAACATACGCCTTGCGTACATCACTTCTACGTCCGAATGAGCGACCAAATCGCTTGCTCTTTCCTTTTATGTTCAGCACTTGTACGGACTTAACGGTAACCTTGAAAAGCGCCTCTACTGCGGCTTTAACTTCGGACTTTGTCGCATCGGGTGAAATCAGAAAAACGATCTGATTATTCTTCTCTGCCAAGAAGGTAGCCTTCTCGGAAACCTGTGGCGCACGCAGAACTTCGTATATGCGCTCCTGACTAATTTTTAATGTAGTCATCCCAGTATCTCCTCCAACTTTGCAACAGCTCCTTTGGTTACCACGATTTGTGGAAAGTGAATAAGAGACAAAGGATCTGCATGCTTTGGCTCCATAACCATTACACCACCCAAGTTTCGCGAGGCAAGCATCAGGTTGTCACTTACATTGTCAGTCAATACTAGCGCCGACTCCACACCCAACTGCTTCAACTTAGCAACTACAAGCTTAGTTTTAGGTGCATCGACGTCAAAATGTTCTACAACTGTTACCCGCCCTTCACGAGCCAATTGCGAAAGGATCGCTGCCATTCCGGCGCGATACATCTTACGATTGACCTTATGCGTGAAATTCTCGTCAGGAGAACTTGGGAATGCACGTCCGCCCCCACGCCACAAAGGGCTTGCCGTAGTCCCGATACGGGCACGTCCAGTACCCTTTTGCCTCCAGGGTTTCTTTGTACTATGCCTCACCTCGGACCGGGTCATTTGCGAACGATTTCCGGATCGTGCATTAGCTTGATAAGCAACAACAATTTGATGGATCAGGGCCTCGTTATAGTCTCTCGCGAACAAACCATCAGAAACACTGACTGTTGCTGTA
>CAZAWN010000033.1:0-12285 GCA_964488825.1 uncultured Methyloversatilis sp.
AATAGATCAGTAGATTGCGGCAGGACAGAATGTCGAGCTGGGTGAATGGCGGGTCGGGGCATATTTTCAAGTTTCACCTTGCATTGCGCCATCCTACCCCAGCAAGCATTCAACCGGTGTTCGTCGCGTGGTTCAAAACCGTGTCAATATCAGCGAAAACTCGCGCCAACTCGCTGTCAATAGGAGTCAGCAGGCCTTCCATGTCTTCGGCAGGTACTTTAATGAGCGCCTCCTCAAGTGTGCCGGCAAGATGTTGTAGCGATGTGGCGCCAATCGTGCCGGCAGTGCCACACAGCATATGGGCCAGCCGTTTTCCTTCGTCGTATCTTGCCTGAGCCAGAGAGCTACGAAGTTGCACCATCACTGCGCCGAACTTGGCACGAAAATGCTTGAGCAATTTCTTGTACAAGTCTGGATTGCCGTCGGCGTAAATCAGACCTGCCTTGGCATCCAGACCGCCTGCCGCAGGCGGTATCACGGCGACAACGTTCGCATCGTCGATGGCTGGGGTATCTGCCGGGAGGACGTGACGCGCCAGAACCGAATACAGGGTACGCGGCGCAATGGGCTTGGTGATCAAATCGTTCATGCCGGCGGCCAGGCAGTTATCTCGCTCTTCGGCATAGGCATGGGCCGTCAGGGCGATGATGGGAATCGTGGCCAGGCGTGGCTGGGCGCGGATTGCCCGGGTGGTGGTTATACCGTCCATGTTCGGCATCTGGATATCCATCAGGATGACGTCAAAATTCTCATGCTGCAAAACCTCCAAAGCCCGTTCGCCATCTACCGCGATGCTGACCAATGCCCCAAGCTTTTTCAGCAGGCCGGTCCCGACTATCCGGTTGATTTCGTTATCTTCCACCAGCAGGATGCGCTTGCCGGCCAATAACGCATTCGCGTCTTCCGTTGTCAGTTGCGTTTCGATGCGCAGGACGGATGAGGGCTGTAGATTCCGCTCCCCCCGACTGAAACTGAGATCGACGTCGATGCTAGTGCCCCGACCGGGATGGCTCCGTACCCCGATGCTGCCCCCCATCAGCTCAACCAATTGCTTGCAGATGGCCAGGCCAAGGCCCGTACCGCCATACATGCGGGTCGTCGAGGAGTCCGCCTGATCAAATGCCAGGAATATTTTCCCGATTTGCTGCTGATTCATGCCGATACCGGTATCGGTAACGGTAAAACGTAGGATTACCTTGTCTTCGGACTGATCCATCCATCTGATGTTCAGCTCGATAGTACCCGCGGCTGTAAATTTGACACTATTGCTCAGAAGGTTGATCAACACCTGCCCCAGGCGCAGCGGATCACCCTGCAAGATACTCGGTACGCGCGGATCGAGAGTGACAAGAAATCGCAAACCTTTGTCAGCGGCCTTGCTTCCCAGAAGCGAGTCGATATTGGCAATGACATTACCTACTTCGAAGGGAATATGCTCGAGTTGTAGCTTGCCGGCTTCGATCTTTGAAAAGTCGAGGATGTCATTGATGACACCCAGCAGCGTATCGGCAGAGGCGTGGATTTTGTTCAGGAAGTCGCGCTGGTCAGGGGCCAGATCAGTCTGCAGGCACAAGTGGGAAAGACCGATGATCGCGTTCATCGGTGTGCGGATTTCGTGACTCATGTTGGCCAGAAATCGGCTTTTGGCATAGCTCGCGGCTACGGCCACTTCTCTGACCCTTATCAGTTCGGTAATGTCTGTCCAGATTGCAACGTAGTTGACGATGCTTCCCGAAGCATCACGCATCGCTGATATGGTTTCTTGCACCCAAACCAGGGTGCCGTCCTTGCGGCGATTACACAGCTCACCGTTCCATGTTTTGCCAGACTTGAGTACTCGCCAGAACTCCTCATAGAACTCCGGAGTGTGGTAAGTGCTGCTGAAGATATGGGGCGTCAGTCCAACTACCTCGACAGCGCTATAGCCAGTGATGCTTTCTAAGCCAGCGTTGACGTACTCAATGGTCCCATGGGAATCGGTAATTACCAACCCATTGGGCATGCTTTCAATTGCCAGCGAAAGCTGGCGAAACAGACCCTCAATAGGTCGCATTCAGTCCCTATTCCCCACCAAACCTGCGAGTCAAAACAGTTCGATGCGATTGACTTCCTCAGTAGAGGCTTCCGTCGCGCCCTGCAGTTCCTGCTGCAACGTGGCATCGAGCCCATCGCCGAGCGATTTCATGATGGCATCGGTTTCGATGGATTCGTCGTAGAGCGCTTGCGCCCTCTCGGCGGCATCACGGGTCAGGTTTTGCAAATGCCGCTCCTGATTGTCGGTCAAGCCCATAAAGTAGAACGAATCCTCGATGTCCTTGGCAAGTTGGCTAAGTATGGCCGCACTCTGCTGGCGATGAGATTTTTGACGCTTCTCGATGTCTCGCAGAGTGGTGGCGTTGCGATGCAGCAAGTTCAACAGGGTATCGCCACGATTGATCGAGTCCAGCATGAGCTCCAGCGAACTCATGTGGATGTCCACCGCCTCGGAGATCATGGCGACGTTGTCCTTGAAACGACCGTATTGATCGGTGCTGCCGCGGGGCATGTTGTTCACAATGATGGACACATGCGGGAAGTTGAAAGCTGACCGATGCCCCAAGTCGACAATCCGGCCGCAGGTGGACATGGTTGTGAGGACTGACTCCTCCAGCGGCGAACAGAATCCCTGATGATTGCGTGCCAGCGTACCGTGCTTGGTGCGCAACTGAATACAGGCATCCAGTTCATACTCGGCAAGCGCTTGCAGGCTGGCGTCCGCAATGTCGCTAAACCCGGTGAACCCGACGATTTCACGCAGGAAGTTGAGGATGCGTCCGGTATCGCCCGCACTGGCCATGGCCGCCATGGCGACCTTGGAGGCGTGGGCAGCCTGGGTTGCGAGTTCGACGTTCTTTTGTTGGTTACGCAAGATCACCCCGATCTTGCGACGCAGTTCATCCGGTGCGAAGGGCTTGGTGATGTAGTCGTCACCTCCGGCATCGTAGCCGGCCAGGCGATCCTCCGTACGGGCATGGACGGAGATAAAGATTACCGGTAGTTGCTCGGTTTCATGTGTGGTTTTTAGCGTGCGGCAGACTGCGTATCCATTCATGTCCGGCATCTCGACATCAAGCAAAACCAGGTCGGGCTTGATGCGGGAGGCCTGGATAATGCCATCAGCACCATCAGGCGCATGGGTGATATCGAAAAAAGCGCCAAGGATGCCTTCCAGTTGAATCGCGATCAGATCGTCGTCATCAATGACCAGTATCGACTTTCTCATGAGAACTCTACCTGTATGGTAAGGAATTACTGCCAGCGCGTCATGACGGCTTCAGCAACGGCGCGGTAGTCCTCCGCCGCACGACTTCTGGGCGCGAAGTAGCGTACCGGTTTGCCGGCGGCAAACGATTCTGCGACGCGAATATCGTTGCGGATGCCAGTCAGCATGCGCGAGGCGCCGAATTGGTGCGCCACACTACCCATCACCTGCCGATGCTGACCAATGCGGGCATCGCACATGATTGGCAAGAAACCCAGCACACGCAGCCCCTGATTCTTGCGGCTACTGGCGACTTTGAACAGTACCCGCGCCAACTGTCGCACGCCTTCCCCGGCCAGGAAGTGAGGCAGGAAAGGCACCAGAACGCGATCGGCAGCATTCAAGGCATTGAGCAGCAGCATATCCAGCGAGGGGGGCGTATCGAGCACGATGGTGTCGAAACGTGCGTGTAAGGCTTCGTCTGCAAGTGCGCGACTCAACAAGCTTTCGTCCCGACTGCCGGAGCCATGCTCGAACAGTGGGTCGGCGGGCAGTAGAAACAGATTTTCCCAGGCCGTCTCACGCAGGGCAGGCATCAGGGGCTGTCCGTTCGAGAACAGACCATGAATGGTCGGTTCTCCCTTGCCGACCTGAACCCCGAGGCCGATGGCGCAATGCCCCTGGGTATCGAGATCGGCCAGCAGCACGCGCTTACCACGGGCCGCAAGTTCGGCGGCCAGATTCACCGACGTCGTCGTCTTGCCGGTGCCGCCCTTGCGGTTGGTGATCACCAGAATCCGCGCCATGACAGCTAGAACAACTCGATGGCGGGTCGCCCGCTGTCGTTGGCGATATTTTTGCCGGTCACCGCCGAATGCACTTTGCGCTGACTATCCATCACATAAGTGTCCAGATGACCATCCAGACGATCCGCCAGCGTGGGAGTGATGGTTCCTGCCCACATCGGATCGCTCATCATTCCCGCCATACCCCCCAAATGTTCCCCGAGTTCTTTCAAGGAAAACTCGACCTGCTCCAGACGCTGACGCACAACATCCTGAAACTGGAGTTGCCCCAAGGCATCCGAAAGTCGTTCGACCATTTCCTTGTTGCCTACATCAACGGAAATCATCACATCGATCAGCATCTGGCTCCCTTCGGAGAAGCGCGACTCCATTTCGCCAATCTCGCCAATGATTTTCACCAGGTCATCGGACGTCCGTTGAGTCTCTATTGCTTCCGTCGCCACCTGCAATTCGCTTTCGGCGACTTCAGTCACCGCGTGAATCTTATTGGCGATGACAGTCGCCGCATCAGCCGTCTGAGCCGATAGCTTTCTGACTTCGTCGGCCACCACCGCGAAACCGCGACCTTCCTCCCCGGCGCGTGCAGCCTCGATGGCGGCATTCAATGCCAGCAGGTTGGTCTTCTTGGCAATTTCGGAAATAACGTCGACCAGGGGCGAGAGCGTGCCAACTTCAGTCGACAAGGCATGAATGCGCTCCAGATTCTTCACCAACTGTGCCTGCTGTGAATTCACATGGCCATTCAGAACGTCGACGACCTTCTGGTTATAGCTGCTTTGCTGCCGGATGACTTCCGTCAGCTTCATTCCGTTATTCATGGAGTCGTTAATGCGCTCGACCTGATGGCGCGAAAGGCGGCTGACATTGTCGATCTGTTCTATTGCTGCCAGCGCACCATTCTCTGTTTCCTTGACCGCCCCGTCCAGTTGCCGGCTCATGGTCTCAATGTAGGGCGCCACATTCCCCAACTCGGCAATCATCAACACGTCCCGCCCGATCAAGCCGACTCGTTCACCCTCCCCATGTAACAGGTTCTGTCTGACCCACATGAGTTCATGGCGCATGAACGGCCAGGCCATCAACAAGGTCAGCGGCACGAAACTAAGCATGGTCAGCAGGGTTGTAATCACGAAGTCACCGGTCATGGATATTCCTGCCGGCTGAAGAAAGGCTTCGTGCAGCCAACCAGAGAAAAACCAGGCGATCGCAGTATTGACACCCGTTGCCGCGAGGACAGCGAGCGTGACTTTGCCGTAAAAGCCACTGCCCGGAAATTTAACCGGGCGACTGGCCATCGTATCAGTCCGAGTCAAGCTCAGGCTCCTGGCAATACTTGTTTGATCACCTTGATCAGATCCGGGCCCGAGACGGGTTTGATCAGCCAGCCGGTAGCCCCCAGTTTCTTGCCTTCATCGCGCCGATCCGAACGCCCCTCGGTGGTCAGCGTCAGGATGGGCGTGAAGCGAAATCCTGGCATCGCCTTGACGTTCTTGATGAGGTCAAGGCCACCCATGTTGGGCATGTTGATGTCGGTGATGATCAGGTCTGGCTTGAGCCCCTTCTTGATCTTGTCGAGCGCGATCACGCCATCGCCGGCGGTTTCCACCTTGAAGCCGTTCATCTCCAAAGTGGATTTGACGCTCATCACCATGGTGGTCGAATCATCTACATACAGTACGGTCTTTGCCATGTGCTTTCTCCAGATTTCGAATGTGTTGTCTTGATTGCCGTACCCGCTGCGGGGCATGTCATCCTGCCAGCCCCGACTTTAGCCACCCGGCCAGAGCCGCATCCCTGGGCCATGCCGTGATCGTCGGTCGGGCTGCCATCAATACCTGCAAGTTGGCCGGATGCAGGTGGACACAGGCTGACAGATCAATCCTGGCCCCCGGCTTCTTTTGCAGCCACTCCAGCAGGCCCTCGGCTTCCTCAACGCTGACCACCTCCTTGAACAAGGCCAGGCTTTTCCTGAATTCGATTGCCATTACAAGAGCTCCTTGACGTTCAGCACCATCAGCACGGAACCATCACCCATCAGCGCCGATCCGGAATAAGCCGTCAACCCGGCCAGCACGCCGAGCATGGGTTTCAGAATGATGTCGACCGTCTCGCGGAATTCGTCTACCAGCAGGCCAACCGACTCGTCACCGAGGCGCACCACCAGCACTGCCAGTTCGTCCTGCTCGTTAGCCAGCGGCGGCGTGCTGATGCCAAGCAACCCGTTGAGCGACTTCAGCGGCACGATGCGCCCGCGTAACACCGTGGTCATCGCCGTCTTGAACATGCGGATGTCGGCACGCGGCACGCGCACGGTTTCCACCACGCAATCCATCGGCATCCCGAAGATCTGTCCGTCCGACTCGATAATCATCACATTCGTAACGGCCATCGACAACGGCAGCGAGAGGCGAATGCGCGTACCCTTGCCCTTTTCACTCTCCAGCGCGATGCTGCCATTCACCTTCTCGACGGCGGTGCGCACCACATCCATGCCGACACCGCGCCCGGACAGATCGGAGATGACCTCCGCAGTCGAGAAGCCGGCGGCAAAGACCAGGTTCACCGCATCCTGATCACTCATGCGTTCCAGCGTCGCCTCGTCGATGATTCCCTTGTCGTAGGCCTTGCGCTTGACCACGGCCGGGTCGATGCCCTTGCCATCGTCGATGATTTCGATCACGGCACGGTCGGACTCCTGCGTCGCACGGATGGTCAGCGTGCCAGCCGCCGGCTTGCCGGCCGCCTTGCGCACCTCGGGCAGTTCGAATCCGTGGTCGAGACTGTTGCGCACAATGTGGATCAGCGGATCGCCCAGCGACTCGATGATGTTCTTGTCGGCCTCGGTCTCCTCACCTTCGAGCACCAGATTCACTTCCTTGCCCAGCTTGCGCGAGATGTCGCGCACCAGGCGCGGGAAGCGCTGGAACACAAACGAGACCGGCATCATGCGCACCTGCATGATGGCGTCCTGCATTTCCTCGGCGATGCGATTGATCACCGCGTACTGCGCCTTGATCTCGCGCGACAGTTCGCGCACCTTGAACACCGTTTCGGCGCGTCCGGCCAGATACGGCAGGGCATTCTTGGCGACGACGATTTCGCCGATCAGGTTCATCAGGCGGTCGATCTTGACCTGATCGACCTTGAGACTCTTCGGTCCGGCCACGGCATCTTCGGCACGGCGACCGAACTTGGGTTCGCCGCCCTCGACCATTTCCGGTGTTCCGCGGGCTTCCTCGGCCAAGACCGGTGCCGGGTGTTGCAAAGTCGGCGCTGGCAGTACGGCAGTGGGTGCCGCGACGGCCGCTGGCGCTACTACCGGTGCCTGCGGCGCATTGAAATGGGCGTCGAGCCAGGTCATCAATGGTTCGGCGGTCGCCTCGTCCAGCGCGATGGCCGTCGCTGCCTGAAGTCCGGCAATCGCAGCATGCTGGCCGCGGGCGCGTAGGCAACCTTCGAGTGTGGCACCCACACCCTTGACGCGCCCCAGTTGCCAGGCGGCCTCGATCGGCAACGAAAGGATTTCCCGCTGGGTGGCAACAATGTTTGCCAGCGCAGTCTGTTCTTCAGCGGAGAGCGTTGTTTCCGGAGTGTCCGCGGCCACTGCTCCAACGTGCGCCTGCTCCTCATCATGATCATTGGCTGTCGTCACGATGCTCCAGTCGATCGGCGCGAGACGCCGCAACGACTCGATCAGCACCGCCAGCGCAGGGCGGTTGTCGGGTTCGCACTCGATCAGCACTTGTAGCCAGCGCAACGCCGAGGATAGCCACAGATCGGGGTTCGACAGTTCCAGCAGGGTCTCGGCGGCGCGCGCCAGAGCGTCGATATCGCCGTCCTCCAACAAGGCCAGCGCCTCGGCGACAAAGTCCTCATACACGGGGCCACCGTTGGGATCACCCAGCGGCTGTACCAGATCCAGCGCCGACACCGGTGCGATGCGGATCTGGTCCGGCATGTAGCGGTAATACTCTTCGAGTTCGGCGCGGGGAGCGCTCGTCAGCAGATGAAAATTCAGCACACAGCGATAGGCATCGAGCTCGGCCAGCTTCGGCCAGGGCTCACGGGCAACAATGCTGCCCCAGATGACGCCGGGCGTCTTTTGCGCCTGAAAGAAAGGATCATCACCGCTGAAGAAGCAATCTTCGGCCGGCGCATAGGCCAAACTATGGAGTAGCTGGCCTTGGACCGCGGTGCGGTAGGCCGCCATGCGCAGTGGCTCCGCGATCATCGTCACCGGTAGGACGATAGCCGATGCATCCTGCGGGCCCGCCGCCGGCGCAGTCTCCCTGGCGCTGCCGGTGTCCGCTTCATCGCCGGCAGCGCTCCCGGCAATCAGTTGCCGCAGTGACTCGGCCAGACGTGCCGAATCAGCTGCGTAGCTGGCGCTGATGCTGCCGTTGGCCTCAATTTCGTCACACAGCATGCCGACGAAGTCCATCGCATCAAGCAGGCGATCAGCCAGCTCCCGCGAGTAAGCCACGCGCTGGTTGCGTACGGCATCCATCAAGTCTTCGCCGGCATGCAGCACGCGCGTCATCTCGGGGAATTCGAACAGGCCGCTGTTGCCCTTCAGGGTATGCACAAAGCGGAACAACTCTGTCATCAGTGCCGTATCGTCCGGCGCCTTTTCCAGTTCCATCAGCTTCTCGCCGATGTTCTGCAGGAAGTCCCGCGCTTCGGAGAGAAATTGTTCGAGCAGCGGAGTCATACCGAGGCCTCTCCGATCAGCAGTCTGACATGCACCAGCAACTGCTCGGGCTTCGATGGCTTGACCATGTAGGCATTGGCGCCGGCCGCATAGGCCTGCGTCTGGTCGCTCGCGTCAGCCTCGGTCGAGATCATGATCGCCGGCACCTGCGGAATGTCCTGACTGCGCAGTTCGCGCAGAAACCCGTAGCCATCCAGTTTGGGCATGTTGATGTCCACCACAAACAGGTCGAAAGAGGTTTGCAGGGCCTTTTCCAGGGCTTCGATACCATTGATCGCCTCGTCCACCGTATAGCCGGCGGCTTCGAGGATGCTGCGGTGATACATGCGTACGGTGGCCGCGTCATCGACAATCAGGATGCGTTTCATCGGATCTCCAGGGGCTTCTGATAGATGATGGCTTCGGGAAATTTGCGAATCTTGTAGAGCGACGAAATGCGGCTCATCGACTCGGAGTGACCGAGAAAAATGAAGCCGCCGGGGTTGAGCGCATCGTAGAAGGTCTCGGCGGCGCTCTTGCGTGACACGTCGTCGAAATAGATCAGCAGATTGCGGCAGAAGATCACATCGAAGTTGCGATAGGGTCGAGTGTCCGCTCGTTCCGACAGATTGACCCTTGTGAACTCGACGGCGCCGCGCAGATCGTCGCTGATCTGGTACTGCTCACCGATGCGTTCGAAGTATTTCTTTAGGTAGGGCTTGGGGAGTTCCTGGACCGAGCGCGCCGAGTACAGTCCTTTGCGTGCCTGACCGAGGATCTTGGTATCGATGTCCGAAGAAATGATCTCGATATCGAAGTCATTGATCCCCGCCCACAGTTCCAGCAAGTAGATGGCGATCGAATAAGCCTCTTCGCCTGACGACGAAGGAATGATCCAGATGCGGATCGGATTGCCATCTTTCTTCTTGCGTGCCGTGATCTCGGGCAACACCGAATTGACCAGACACTCGAACTGATACGCTTCACGAAAGAAATACGTTTCGTTGACCGTCATCAGGTTGGTCAGTTGTTGCAACTCCTCCCCCGATGCCTGAAAGCGCAACATGGTGAAATAGCTGCGAAAGGTTTCGGTGCCCGTCGCCTCGATGCGCTCAACCAGTCGCTTGTCGACGAAGTAGCGCTTCGACGCCTCGAACTGGATGCCGGTCTTTCGGTAAAAGAACTCCCGGAACTTCTGGAAGTCGTCGTCGCTGATGGTGATGTCGGCCATTAGGGGCTCAGTTCTCGCTCAGTTGCCGTTCAGACGCTTCAGGGCCAGATCGGCAGCGAACTGGATGTAGGGCTCGCCGACAAACCGGGCCTTGAGGCGTTTCAGCGGCTCGCGCGCGGCCTCCGAACCCACCTCGCCAAGCAAATCCACCGCAGTGGCACAAACATTAACTTGTGGATCGTTCTCGATCACCTCGATCAACCAGGGTTCGACTTCGGGATGCCGCAGTGACTCCAGCACATTGACCGCGAAGATGCGCACATCGGCATCCTTTTCCGCCAGCAGGCCGCGCATGATCGGCGCGACCTCGTCAGGTAGCTGCTTCATGCTTTCGATGGCTTCGTTGCGCAAGGCGGCATCGTCGCTGCGCAGGCAGTCCACCAGGCCCGCGACAGCAACTTCATCCCCGAGACAGGTCAGAGTCGAGAAGATGATTTCGCGCACTGATCCATCCGACTCCCTTTGCAGGCGGGCTACCAACGCAGCAGATGCCTCGGGGCAATCCGAAAGATCACGGGCCGCCCAGCGCCGGACCATCGGGTCCGCGTTTTCCAGTTCGACGACGAGATTGGCACAATCACGTTCCTGCTTGCGCTCGTCCTCGGTAACCGCATCGGTTTCGCGCGACTTCTTGATCAGAGCCATCAGGCTTCCTTCCTAGCGACCTGCCCAGACGTTGAGCTGGGTGGCAATCTTGTCCA
Organism: uncultured Methyloversatilis sp.; assembly: GCA_964488825.1. Lineage (GTDB taxonomy): Bacteria > Pseudomonadota > Gammaproteobacteria > Burkholderiales > Rhodocyclaceae > Sulfuricystis. The sequence continues at coordinate 10,670 of CAZAWN010000033.1, forward strand.
GCGGCAGTACCAGACTGGCACCTCCGCGTTCAATGAGTTCGGCGGGCATGCCGAACACCACCGCGGTTTCTTCGGATTCGGCAATCGTCTTGCCGCCGCGCTTCTTGATTTCGGTAAAGGCATCGGCACCGTCATAACCCATACCGGTGAGCATCACGCCCGTTACCCGCGCAGGGTCATAGTGTTCCAGCACCGAGCGGCCGAGCAGTTCCACCGATGGATGCCACAAAAACTCCTTCGACTCCGGCTTGGGGATCACAGTCGGCTTGCCGCCGCGCTGCACCACCACCATGTCGGCACCACCTTTGGCGATGTAGATCATGCCGGTCTCGATTGTCATCGGGCCAGATACCTCAACCACCTTGAGCGGGCACAACGAATCTAGGCGTTCGGCAAACGACTTGGTGAATGCCGCTGGCATGTGTTGCGCCACCAGCACCGGCCAGGGGTAATCGGCGGGAAGCACCGGCAGGATTTCTTCGAGCGTGCGGGGGCCGCCAGTGGATACGCCAATCACCACCAACCCATCGCCGGCCACACCCCGCCGGACCGCGACAGGGCGCCGCACAACTGGCTTTTCACGCTCTTCACGCAGACGTTGCGCCAGTCCGCGGGCACTGCTCTTGCCTTTCAGCTTGGCGCGTGCCGCCGTGCGAATCTTGCCAACCAGTTCTTCCTTGATGTCGGCAATCGACAGCGAGATGGTGCCCCCAGGCTTGGCGATGTAATCCACCGCCCCCAGGTTCAAGGCTTCAAAGGTGGCCAGTGCCCCCTTCTCGGTCAGCGAGGACACCATCACCACCGGCACCGGGCGCTCCGCCATGATCAGCGAGAGCGCAGTGATGCCGTCCATCTCCGGCATATTGATGTCGAGCGAAACGACATCGGGCTGGAAGTCGCGGTTTTCCTCCACGGCCTCCTTCCCGTTGCGCGCCTGCCGGATCAGGAAGTCGCCTTCCCCTTCGAACAGTTGGGACAACTGCCGGCGCATCAGCGCCGAGTCATCAACAATCAACAGCTTGATCATGAGGACGACCCGGGCACCAGATTACGCAGCCAGCTTGGCGAGATCGTCGAGATCACGCCGTTCCACAAGATGCGAAGGATCGATCAACTGCACCATGCGTTTCTGCTTTTCCAGATTCGCCATGCGTGCCAGCAGCTTGGCCTGATCGGCCGAGAGCTTGGGTGCCGGTTCGATCGCGTTCTTGTGGATCTTCAGCACTTCGGCCACCGAATCCACAATGAAGCCGGTGCGCACGCCATCGATCAGGAAGACCATGACACGCTGCCGGTCCGAACGCTCGACATCCACCAACCCCAGCCGGCGCCGCAGGTCAATCACCGGCAACACGGCACCGCGCAGATTGATCACACCTTCAACAAAGGGCGGCGCCTTGGGCACATGGGTCAGCTCTTCGGGCACGCGCACGATTTCCTGCACACTGTCGATCGGTACGCCGAACTCTTCCTTGTCGAGGCGGAACACCACGACCTGCTCGTCATCATCCGCCACATCGTCATCGAGTTCCGCCGACTCATCGGCCCGCTCGCCATCCCGCAAGTTATCCACGCTCTTCAAAGCCTCCTTGACCGACGAATGGTTGAACAGGTTG
>CAZAWN010000033.1:12385-13932 GCA_964488825.1 uncultured Methyloversatilis sp.
TGCGACTCGGAATGCGGCACATGGATGATCTGCTCCGGCACCTGCACGATTTCCTGTACGTCCTCGATGGTGATGGCGTATTCCTGCCCGGCCACATCGAAGCTGACCAGTTGCAGTTCGTCACTGATGACCTCCTCGTCACTTTCGCTTGTTGCGCTCATTCCGCCCGACATGGCCGCGCTGCGTGCAACGGCGGCGATTTCCGCAAACTCCTGCGCGATCAGCTTGGCAAAATCCAGCACCATGATCATGGCGTGCCCGCCGACATCCTTGATGATGCCGGACAGTAACTCGGTATTCACCGTGCTACGGATCGTTTCCACGCCTTCGATCTTGGACGGCTCGACGCCGACCACGCTGGCCACTCGGTCGACCACGAAACCGAGCGGCTGGCCGAAATCGATGACCAGTGCGCGGGTGGCGTCGTCGTGTTCCTGCTCACTGAAGCCGAAGATGCGCCGTAGCGAAATAATCGGTAATACCTTGCCGCGCAAGTTGGATAGCCCATCCAGCGCCACCGGTGCTAGCGGCACGCGCACGCAGTCCGGCACGCGGATGATTTCTTGCACTGGTGCCATATCGACGGCAAATACCTCGTTGCCGGCGATAAAGGTGACGAACTGGCGGGTATCGGATTCCGCCATGCCGAGAACGCCATCGTCGTCGGCGGTTTGGCCAGTCACCTGCGCCTCCCGTTGTTCCAGGGTTTCATTGCTCATGACAATCTCCTAGGAGTGGACGGGACATCAGGCGCTTTGCAGTTCGTCGGCCAGCGAGGCGATTTCTTCAATGGCAGCAGCAAGCTCCTCGGCGCCCTGCGACTGCTGCTTGGCGGCGGCGGCGGCTTCGGTCGCGGCTTTGTCGGCTTCGGCAGCGGCCGCGGATATTTGCTCCACGCCCTTCTTGACCTGCACAATGGCGGCAGCGATTTCGTTGGAGGCAGCGAGGATTTCGGCGGTACCCACTTCCACGGCAGCAATGTCGGTTTCGATAGTGATCAGGTTGGCGGTGCTGGCTTTGGCCTTTTCCACTTCGCCCAGGGCGGCGGCGAGAATTTCATCGAGGTCGCGGCCGACGACCGCAATCTGATCCTGTACCGCTTTCACCAGATCCTTGATGCGGTCAGCGTTTTCAGCGGAATCGTGGGCCAGGTTGCGGATATCGGTGGCGACGACCACAAAGCCCTTGCCGAATTCGCCGGCACGCGCCGCTTCGATCGAGCCATTGACGGCCAGCATGTTGGTCTGGATCGACACCGTGGTGATGGCATCGACGATCTTGTCGATGCGGCGGGATACCAGAGCGAGATCCTTGATCTGCTTGATACTGGCACGGGTGGCCTCCCCGGACGAGGTGATGCCGTTGATCAGTGAGTCGATGGCGGTCTTATTGACGCCGAGCAGGCTCTTGATGGCCAGCACTTTCTCACCACTGGCGGTGGCGCGTTGCTGGGCGAGTTCGACCCCCTTTTCGATCTGATTGACGGCCGCGGAGGATTCCTCGGCAGCCGCGGCCTGGACTTCGGAGCCCTTGCGGATCTGCTCGAT
>CAZAWN010000033.1:14032-21985 GCA_964488825.1 uncultured Methyloversatilis sp.
CCGGTGGCGATCTGGTCGGTCGAACGCTTCAGCTCTTCGGCGGCCGAAGCCGCCTCGGTGATACCGGACGACAGCTGGCCGGTGGCGGCGGCAATGCGCTCTGCGGCTTGCTGCTGTTTGCCTAGCGTACGCGCACGCTTGCGCTGTGCTTCGGCTTCACGGGCAGCAAGGGCTGAGCTCTTGCCATCAGTCGTTGCGGTAGTCGTGGAAGTCACTGCTTTCTTGACGAGTGCCATGCTGCTGTCTCCTTAAGATGTATGTACGGTAAGAGCTGAAGCCGCAAGGCTTCAATTAACAAAACACGCGGGATGGAAATTCATGGACTTGGGCCTGAGTGCCGGTTAGGCGAGTTGGAATGCTGCTTGGCCTTGATCCTCTGACACTCCCCCGGCGCTCCACTGGAACGTCCGTCATGTCGGGAATGACGGCCTATGGATGCCATTCGTTATGAGGGGATAGTAGGAATAACGCAGCGACATGAGAATACCGGCAGGAGGGTAGTGGATACCATCAATCAGGTAGTCAAGTGAGGCCGCCTCCAAACAGTTGCCGTCTCGCCAGCGCCGACTTTTCTTCGTCGGCTTCGGCTGAACGAGCGCATCCTTACGAGGATCCATCCTCCCTGAATCGTTGCAGCCCGGTTCTCAGATTTTGCAGGGGGGGTTCCAGTGCATCGATCAAGCTCGAAATCGCGAGTAGGTTGACCTGCCCCCCCGAGGACTTGAGTGTCCGTTCGATTTCCCCGGCAGTTTGCGCAATCTGATGTGCACCGAGCATGGCCGCCGTGCCCTTCAGTCCATGAGCGGCCCGGCCTAACACCACGGTATCACCACTCTCCAGTAATTGCCGGAAGCGGCCGGCAGTGCCGCCATGCGACTCGGCAAATCGCTCAAGAAAATCCAGGTACTTCATGCGCTTGCCAGCCACCGATGCCAGACCTGCCGCGCTGTTCAAACCGGGAATGTTCGGTAGGGAAAGATCCGCGACTGGCTCAATGGCTGTATTGCAGGTAGCCCGGGGTGTGATAGTCGATGCTGCCTGTACGGCATTGCGTGGCTGCTTTTGCAGCCAGCGACGTAGTGTGGCGTTCAGCAGTTCGGGGTTGACCGGTTTGCTGAGGAAGTCGTCCATTCCTGCAGAGAGACAGGCTTCGCGATCCTCGACAAAGGCATTTGCCGTCAGCGCGATGATGGGCACGCGCTGCGCGGAGCGGGCACGCAGTTGTTGTGTTGCCTCGACACCGCCGAGCAGCGGCATCTGCATGTCCATCAGGATCAGGTCGTAATCGTTCGTGGCAGCCAGGTCCACGGCCTGCAAGCCATTTTCAGCCATATCGAGGCTTATCCCCGTATCCTCCAGCAAGCACCGCATTACCTCGCGATTGATCGAATCGTCCTCGGCCAGCAGCAGTCGATAAGCGCCAATAAATCGGGGGGACCCATCGACTTCCGGCGTTTCGGCCAGGTCGGGACGGAGGCCGACCTGATAGCGGTGCAGTGCCTCATGCAAAGAAGCCAGGGTGACGGGCTTGACCAACGCGTTGGCGAAGCCGACTTCGGGTGCGCTGTCGAGGATATGGCGATCACTGGAGGCTGTCACCAGCCAGACGGTCGGCTGGCGCGACAACTCCGACGCGCGGATGGCCCGCAGGGTTTCGAAACCGTCCATATCCGGCATCAGCATATCGAGCAGCACAAGGTCGATCGGCTGACCCCGGGCATCTGTTTCGGCTAGCGCCTGCAAGGCTTCCGCACCGGATGCAACCGACCGACTCGGCATGCCGATGCGGCCAAGCAACTGGGTATGCACCAGCCGCGTCCCCGGTGTGTCATCCACCACCAGAGCATGCTGGTCCTGCAAGCCAGCAATAAAAAAGCGGTCATCCGCCTTGCCGGAACGGCTTAGTCGCGCAGTTATCCAGAACGTGCTTCCTTCTCCCAGGGTGCTTTCCACGCCCACCGCACCGCCCATCATGTGCGCCAGGCGCTGGTTGATCGCCAAGCCCAGGCCGGTGCCGCCAAAACGACGCGTGGTCGAGCCATCGGCCTGCTCGAAAGCATGGAACAGGCGCGGTAGGTGCTCGGCGGCGATGCCGATCCCGCTATCGCTGACTTCGAATCGAATCAGCACCTCGCTATCGCCGGATTCGAGCACGCGCGTGCGCAGGGTGATGCTGCCGCGCTCGGTGAACTTCACCGCGTTGCCAAGATAGTTGAGCAAGACTTGTCCAAGCCGCGTCGGATCACCGACGAGACTGCCAGGAGACGCTGCCGTATCGACGATCAGTTCGAGCCGTTTGGCCTGGGCGCGGCCGCTCATCATGCTGCAGATGCGCGAGATCAATTCGTCGAGATCGAAGTGGGTCTTTTCCAGCACCAACTTGTCGGCCTCGATCTTGGAAATATCAAGAATGTCGTTGATGACACCCAGCAAATGCTCGGCTGAACTGGCGACCGTATTGAGCTTATCAACCTGGTCCGGATCGGTAATCTTGCGGCGCAGGTGATACGTCAGGCCGATGATGGCGTTCATCGGGGTGCGAATTTCGTGGCTCATGTTGGCCAGGAATCGGCTCTTGGCCTGATTGGCGCTCTCGGCGGCGGCCACGCGCTCTTCCAACTGCTCGTTCAGCCTGAATATCTGGCTGGAGCGCTCGGCCACCAACTCCTCCAGATGATGGCGATGCTGCTCGAGTTCGGCCTCGATGCGCTTCCTCTCGGTAATATCTTCCTTGATCGACAGGTAATGCGTCACCCTGCCATCCATCGCACGGATCGGAGTGAAGTGCTGCAGTTCGACATAGGTTTCGCCGTTCTTGCGGCGGTTGAGGAATTCGCCGTGCCAGTTCTGACCGGAGGTCAAGGCATCCCACAGGCTTTCGTAGGTAGCTTGCGGCGTTTGTCCGGACTGAAGGATGCGCGGATTCTTGCCGAGCACTTCCTGAACCGTGTAGCCGCTGCTGCGGCAGAACTCGGCATTGACGAACTCGATTTCGGCACTGATATTGGTAATGACGATACTGTGCGGGCTTTGCTCTACGGCGAGCGCCAGCTTGCGCATGTGCTCTTCGGCCTGCTTGCGCTCCGTGATGTCCCGATTGGCGCCGCAACGCCCCAGGAAGCGCCCGGTATTGTCGTGCATTGGCCGGCAATGATGCTCGATCCAGCGTTCGCTGCCATCGCGGTGGCGAATCCGGATATCTTCGCGATGCTCCGGTTCATGCGCTGCGTTGTTCCAATGCCGGAGAAACTTGTCGTGGTCCTCCGGATGAATTACCGCGTGCATCAGGTCCGGCGCGGCGAGCAGTTCTTCAGGCGCATAGCCGCAGATTTCCTTGCAGGCAGGAGAAATGAAACGATAGCGATGCTCGGTGTCGGTGACAAAAACCCAGTCGCCGGTGTTCTCGGCCAGCAGGCGGAACATGTCTTCGGCTTTCTCCAGCGCACTTTCAGCACGGCGGTAGGTGCTGATGTCGACATAGGTCAGCACCAATCCGGCGACCTGTTTGTTGGCGTCCTGATAAATGCAGATGCGGCGCAGATAGGTACGGTCGTTGAGCCATTCGATCTGCTTTTCGACAGGCTCGTGCGTCTTGAGCACGCCGGCCAGATCGTCGAACAGTGTCTCGTCCGGCTCGATGGTCTTGAGGTGGCGCAAGTCGCGGCCGATGTCCTGCTGGAGGATCGGGAACACGTCCAGAGCCTTCGGTGTGAACAGGCGTATCGCGAATTCGGCGTCAAGGAAGACCGTGGCCAGTTCGGTGGACAGAATCAGGTTGTTGAGGTTGCCGGTTACGGTGTTGAGTTCCTGGATCTTCAGTTCGTGTTCGGCGTTGACGCTATAGAGCTCTTCGTTGACCGAATGCAGCTCCTCGTTGGTACTCTGCAATTCCTCGTTCGAAGCCAGCAATTCCTCGTTAGTCGCCTGCAGCTCCTCGTTGCTGGTTTCCAGTTCTTCGACCGTGCTTTGCAGGGATTCGCGCGTCTGCTGCAGTTCCTTTTCCAGTTGGGCCAGTTGCGACAAGGCCTGTTGGTCGAACTGGAAATCCTCGGCCGGCGTGGCCGGCTGGATTTCGGCCTGGGCTTCCATCCGCACCATGAAGAAAGTGGTATTGGCGCCACTATCTTCAATGGGTTCGACCGTCACATGCAGTTCGCAGGCATCGTCGCCGATGCGGTGCCGGATACCTTTATAAACAATGGTTTCCTTCTTCTGCTGGGCGCTGCGCAGGGCCGTCATCAGGGCGATGCGCAGGTTGCCACCGGCCATCGAAATGATTTCCGTGCTGGCGCGTCCCGACGACAGGTGCAGGTAGCGTCCGGCGTCGCCGAATACGTGCACGATCTCGAAACGGTCGTTAACCAGCACCCCGGCGGGAATGTAGCGTGTCAGCAGGTGGTCGTAGATGCGCCCCATGCGCACATCGTTTAGCAGGCCGCTGCGCGGGTTGCCGTTGCGTGTCGGATTGAAGAGCAGCGGGGCGCGCAGGCCATTGGCGAGGCGACTATCGTGGATCTTGGAGAAGATCTTCCAGAGACGATCCTCGGTGCGGAATTCGGCAGCCAGGTCGCCGAGCCCTTCGCTGGCTCCGAGCATGAGGAAGCCCTCTGGCTTGAGCGCGAAGTGGAACGAGGCGATGGCGCGTTCCTGGGCGGTATTCTGGAAATAGATCAGCAGGTTGCGGCAGGTAACCAGATCGATGCGGGTAAACGGTGGGTCGCGTAGCAGATTGTGCTCGGAGAAGATCAAGGCCTTGCGCAAATTGGCCGTGACCTTGTAGACGCCTCCGGACTGCTCGATGAAGTACTTTTCGCGCAAGTCCGGCGGCATGTCGGCGAAGCTGCTCTCCGCATACTCCGCATCACTGGCCGTCAGCAGGGATTCCTGGTGCAGGTCGGTAGCCAGGATCTTGATGCTGGGGGGCTCGCCAAGTTGCTCGAAGGCCTCGAGGAAGAGGATGGCGATGGAGTAGGCTTCCTCGCCGGTAGAACAGCCACACACCCAGATGCGTACTTCCTCGCCGGCCCTGCGGCGCGCAATGATCGCAGGGAGGATGGTGTCGCGCAGGATTTCGAAGGCTTCAGGATCGCGGAAGAAGCGCGTCACGCCGATCAGCAGGTCCTTGTACAGGAGATTGAGTTCGGCCGCATCTTGGCGGATACGCCGCCCGTATTCCTCGACGGTGATGTGCTCGGGATGCAGGGCAACGCGCCGTTCGATGCGGCGCGTGATGGTCTGCGGCTTGTAGAAATTGAAGTCGATGTCGTATACCGCGTGAAGGCGTTCGAAGATCGTTGGAATCCCGGCCTCCGGCTCCCGCTGCGCGGCCAGCAGCGCGGTGTAGGCCAGTTTGCCAGACGGATTGAGTGTGTAGGCCTCCAACGCAGCCGGCATGTCTTCGGGCGCCAGCACAGCGTCGACACAGCCGGTGGCAATTGCACTGCGCGGCATGCCGTCGAAACGCGAGCTTTCCTCGCTCTGGGTAAATACCAGGCCCCCTGCCTCGCGTACATCCTGGATCCCGGCGCTGCCATCCGAACCGGTGCCGGAGAGAACGATGGCAATCGCCTTTTCGCCCCAGGCACAGGCCAGTGAGCGAAAAAACGAATTGATCGGCAGGCTCAGCACCTTTTCGCCGCTGCGGTCGGTGCTGATAAGTTCATCGCCCTCGATCACCATGTCCTTCTTGGGCGGCAACAGGAAAATCGTATTGGGGCGGATGTGCTCGCGATCCATGACCGGGATGGCCTGCATGCGGGTGAAACGCTCCAGCAACTCGTCCATCAGGCTCTTGAAGTCCGGCGAGAGGTGCTGGATGACGACAAAGGCCATGCCGGAATTGACCGGCATGGCGCGGAAAAACCGCTCTAGCGCCTCTAAGCCGCCGGCCGATGCGCCGATGCCGACCACGTAGCTGGGGCGGGGCGCAGGTGCGGACGTCTCCGTAGCATCCCCTGCCATGATCTGCTTGTTATCACTGTTGTTCATGTTGAACTTTCAACGCTTGAGTTGTTCAATGCCGTTCGGACGATATCGGCTGCTCATCCGACGGGAGATTGAGTGTTTGTTCTGATGCTAGGCGAGTAGGCTCGCTTTGCATATACCGCACATACGGTAGTAGCTCGGTATTTTCAGAAGTAGTCAGCGGAGGACACTCTGCCAGTGAAGCCGAAGGAGATCGGCTTTGGCGTCTGTCCGGGTCGATGGCACAGTGATAGAAACGCCGCTTTGCCGTTAAGGGCAACTTTCACGCGCACAGGTTGTGCGGACCGCAGTGTCCGCTTAGAGCTCAACCAATGCCGTTGGCAATGGCGTAGCGGGTCAGGTCGACAGCGCTATGCAGGTCAAGCTTGCGCATGATGTTGCGCCGATGCACGTCGACGGTACTGGTAGCGATGCCCAATTGGACGGCGATCTGTTGCGAGTTGATGCCCGTGGCGACCAGCGCAAGTACCTGCTTTTCCCTGTCGCTGAGCAGTGGTAGCTGAGACTGGCCTTGACGCTGGTTCACCAGCGCCCGGGTCACTATGCTGGTGATGCCGTCGCACAGGTATTGTCTGCCCCGACCGACGGCTTCGATGGCTCGCAGCAGTTCCTTGCCGCTTTCGGCCTTGGTGACATAGGCCGAGGCGCCGGCGGCCATCATGTCCATCACATAGACATGGTCGGCGTGAGTCGATAGCGCGATTACCTTGACGTCGGGACAGGCTGCGCACAGTTCACGGGTGGCTTCGATGCCGTTGATGCCGGGCATGCCAATATCCATGCAGACGACATCGGGGTCTAACTGACGGGCCAGTTCAATGGCTTCCTGACCGCTGCCAGCTTCGCCGACCACAAGCATGTTGGGCATCCTCTCGAGCAGGCCACGCAAGGCTTCGCGGAAGATGAGGTGATCGTCAACCAGCAGGATTCGATGGTTCATGGCCGTATTTCCCTAGGTATTGAGGGTGACATGGATGTGTGTCCCGTCCCCCGGGCAGGACTGGATGTCGAAGGCGCCGCCGACGAACTCGGCCATTTCGCGCATGGTGATCAGGCCCAGGCCAGCGTAGCCGGCCGGTCGATCCGGCGCAAAGCCGGCGCCATCGTCGCTGACCCTGAGGTCGATACCGTTGTTGTCGATGGCCAGGGTGACGCTGGCGCGCTTGGCTTGGGCATGCTTGGCCACGTTGGTCAGCGCTTCCTGGGCGATGCGGAACAGCATCGTTTCTGCTTCCGCCGGTGGGCGGATGGCGTCGCGGACATACTCGAAGGCGACAGGGATGCCGGTACGGCGAGTGAACTGGCTTAGATAAGTTTCAAGGGCGGCCACCAGTCCGGCGTAATCGAGGGCAGCCGGGCGCAGGTCGGCGCAGATTTCGCGAATGCTGATGGCCGTGTCCTCAAGCAAACCGCGATTATCGGCCATGCGCTCTTCGACCTGTCGCCAGTTGCGCTCGTGCAGCGCCAGGGCGGCGGATTCCAGGTTGATGGAGATAGCGGCCAGATTCGGGCTGGTGCGATCATGCAACGCCTGGGCCAGACGCCGCCGGGTGGCTTCCTGCCCCGCGACCAGATTGCGCGACAGCATCGCCAACCGCTGACTGCTCTCTTCCCGCTCACGTTCTGCGGCGACCCGCTCGCTGATGTCACGAAACAGGGTGCTGGTACGGTGCGTGCCATGAGTATCAAGGAATAGCGTCGAGACGAGTTCGACCGGGAAGATGCGGCCGTCGGCGTGGCGGCAACGCAGCTCGCCACGAAAGGAGCCGGTGCGGTTGCGTTCCTCGAGTGCGGCCGGCAAGCGCGTGTCGTCAGTGTCCATGATGCCTGCCCGGCCGTGGGTGTGAAATTCCGCTTCGCTGCGGCCGAACAGGCGGCAGGCGGCGGGATTGGCGACGTCGATGCGGCCGTCGGGCCAGGCGAAGAGGATGGCCTCGTTGCTCTTGTCGAAAATCAGGCGGAAGCGGC
>CAZAWN010000034.1:0-9866 GCA_964488825.1 uncultured Methyloversatilis sp.
CCAAGATGGCCCCGTACATTTTCGGCCATCGCAACAAGATTCACATCATCAACCTTGAAAAGACCCTCGCCAAGTACAACGAGGCGACGGACTTCATCAAGAAGCTGTCCGCCAAGCGCGGCACTGTGCTGTTCGTCGGCACCAAGCGCCAGGCGCGCGAGATTCTCGCCGAAGAAGCCCAGCGCGCTGGCATGCCTTACGTCGATCAGCGTTGGCTGGGCGGCATGCTGACCAACTTCAAGACGGTCAAGCAGTCACTGAAGCGTCTTAAGGATATGGAGCAGATGGTTGAAGACGGCTCCATCGAGAAGCTGAACAAGAGGGAAGCGCTGACAATGCAGCGCGAACTCGTCAAGCTGCAAAGCAGCCTGGGCGGCATCAAGGACATGACGGCTCTGCCCGACGCGATTTTCGTCATCGATGTCGGTTATCACAAGATTGCCATCACCGAAGCGAACAAGCTCGACATTCCGATCATCGGTGTGGTCGACACCAACCACTCCCCGCTCGGCATCAATTACCCGATTCCGGGCAACGATGACTCTTCGCGCGCCATTCGCCTGTACGCCCGCGGCATCGCCGATGCGGTGCTGGAAGGCAGGAACGCGGCAATCAACGAAGTGGTTCAGCAGATGGCCGGCGACGATGAATTCGTCGAGGTCGAAGAAGAAGGCAAGGAGTAAGCAGATGGCAGAAATTACCGCAGGCATGGTCAAGGAACTGCGTGAGAAGACCGATGCCCCCATGATGGAATGCAAGAAGGCGCTGACCGAAGCTGCCGGCGACATGGCCAAGGCCGAGGAAATCCTGCGCGTCAAGCTCGGCAACAAGGCGACCAAGGCGGCGACCCGCATCGCCGCCGAAGGCGTAGTCGGCATGTATGTTTCCGGCGACGCCAAGCTGGCCGCCGTGGTCGAGGTGAATTCCGAAACCGACTTTGTCGCCAAGAACGATGAGTTCATCGCCCTGGCCAAAGGTTGCGCAGAGCTCGTCGCCACCAGGAACCCTGCCGATGTGGCGGCCCTGTCGGCGCTGCCGCTGGGTGAAGGCACGGTGGAAACGACGCGTGCCGCGCTGGTCGGCAAGATCGGCGAGAACATGACGCTGCGCCGCTTCGTGCGCATTGAAGCCAAGGGCAAGCTCTCCTCCTACGTACATGGCGGCAGCAAGATCGGCGTGCTAGTCGATGTCACTGGAGGCGAAGATCAGCTCGGCAAGGATCTGGCGATGCACATCGCTGCCTCCAAGCCGAAGGCGCTGGATTCGTCCGGCGTGCCCGCCGAATTGCTCGATACCGAACGTCGCATCGCCATCGAGAAAGCGCGCGAGTCCGGCAAGCCCGAAGCGATGCTGGAGAAGATCGCCGAAGGCACCGTCCAGAAGTATCTCAAGGACGTTACCCTGCTCGGCCAGGTGTTCGTCAAGGCTGAGGACGGCAAGCAGACTATCGAGCAACTGCTCAAGGCAAAGGGTGCAAGCGTCAATAGTTTCACGCTCTTCATTGTCGGCGAAGGCCTGGAAAAGAAGGTCAACGACTTCGCTGCCGAAGTGGCCGAACAAGCCGCCGCTGCGGCTGCGGCAGCCGCCGCCAAGCAGTAATCATGTCCGCCGCCATGCCCGCCTACAAGCGCATTCTGCTCAAACTCTCGGGCGAAGCCCTCATGGGGAATGATGCCTACGGCATCAATCGCGAAACTTTGTGGCGCATCGTCAATGAAGTCAAGACGGTGACCGACCTCGGCGTCGAGGTCGGCGTGGTCATCGGCGGCGGCAATATCTTTCGCGGCATGGCCGGCGCATCCTCCGGGATGGACCGCGCCACCGCCGACTACATGGGCATGCTGGCCACCGTGATGAATGCCATGGCATTATCGGATGCGATGCGCCAGGCGGGCATGAATGCACGCGTGCAGTCGGCGTTGAGCATCGAACAGGTGGTCGAGCCTTACATTCGCGGCAAGGCGATCCGCTACCTTGAAGAAGGCAAGGTCGTCATCTTCGGCGGCGGCACGGGCAATCCGTTTTTCACCACCGACACCGCCGCCGCCCTGCGCGGCTCGGAAATCGGCGCCGAGATCGTGCTCAAGGCGACCAAGGTCGACGGCGTCTATACCGCCGACCCGAAGAAAGACCCCACCGCCACCCGTTTCGCCAAGATCAGTTTCGACGAGGCCATCGGCCGCGGACTGGGCGTCATGGATGCCACTGCTTTCGCCTTGTGTCGCGACCAAAAATTGCCGATCAACGTGTTCTCCATCTTCAAGACCGGCGCCTTGAAGCGCGTTGTCATGGGCGAGGACGAAGGCACCTTGGTGCATTGCTAATCACGCAGCGCAGGAGTATTCAATGATCGTTGCCGAACTCAAGAAAACCGCCGAGCACAAGATGCAAAAGAGCATCGATGCGCTCAAGCATGACCTGGCCAAGGTGCGCACCGGCCGCGCCCACACCGGCCTGCTCGACCATGTGATGGTCGATTATTACGGCTCGCCGATGCCGATCAACCAGGTCGCCAACATCACCCTGCTCGACGCCCGCACCATTGGCGTTCAGCCATGGGAAAAGAACATGGGCCAGAAGATCGAGAAGGCGATTCGCGAATCCGATCTAGGTCTGAACCCGGCGTCGCAGGGCGACCTGCTGCGCATTCCGATGCCGATGCTCACCGAAGAGCGGCGTCGCGACCTGACCAAGGTCGTCCGCCACGAAGGCGAGAATGCCAAGGTAGCCGTCCGCAACCTGCGCCGCGACGCCATCGCCCACCTCAAGGACGCCCTCAAGAAGCACGAGATTTCCGAGGACGATGAGCGTAAGGCCCAGGATGACGTGCAGAAACTGACCGACAAGTACGTCGCTGAAATCGACAAACTGCTTGCCGAAAAAGAGAAGGACCTGATGGCCGTCTAGGTTGTCGGGGAATCACCCGGAGGGTTCCCGATGTTCGCCAGCGCCACCCATAGCATTCCCGCACCGCGCGAGGTTCCGCGCCATCTTGCCATTATCATGGATGGCAATGGGCGCTGGGCGAAGAAGCGCTTCCTGCCCCGCGTCGCCGGCCACAAACAGGGCGTCGAAACAGTACGCCAGGTCGTCAAGTCCTGCATCGAGCGGGGCGTCGAATATCTGACCCTGTTCGCCTTCAGCTCGGAAAACTGGCGCCGCCCCCCAGAAGAGGTCGGCTTCCTGATGAATCTTTTCGTCACCGCGCTGGAGCGCGAGGTCGGCCGTCTGCACAGCAACGGCGTGCGCCTGCGCGTGGTCGGCGACCTGTCGGCCTTCGAACCGCGCCTGATCGACCTGATCCGTCGCGGCGAAAACCTGACGGCGGAAAACAAAAAGCTCACCCTGACCGTCGCTGCCAATTACGGCGGTCGCTGGGATCTGCTGCAGGCGGTCAATGGCCTGTCGCTGGCCTACCCGGAAAAGGCCGGCAGCTACACGGAAGCGGATCTGGAACCCTTCCTCTCGATGAGTTACGCGCCCGAACCCGATCTGTTCATTCGCACCGGCGGTGAACAGCGCATCAGCAATTTCCTGCTCTGGCAACTCGCCTATTCCGAACTGTTTTTTACCGACAAGTTCTGGCCTGATTTCGACAATGCCGTGCTGGACGAAGCCATCGCCAGCTATCGCAAGCGCGAACGCCGCTTTGGCCGCACCAGCGAGCAATTGACGACGACGCCCAGTGCCGTCCCGCCAACGCCGAGTTCTTCGGAAAATGCTTAAAACGCGGGCCATCACCGCGCTATTGCTTGTCGCGGGTTTTCTGGTCGTTCTGTTTGCCTTGCCCCCGCGGGCGGCGGGTGTCGTATTCGCCGTGGTCGCTGCCCTCGCCAGCTGGGAGTGGGCCGGCTTGATGCAGGCGCCGATGAAGGGGCGCATTCTCTTTGCCGCGCTGGTGTTTGGCCTATGCATGCTGTTCTGGACCAGCCCTGCGCAGGGTTTCCCGTTGCTCTGGGGACTCTCCGCGCTGTTCTGGCTGGCCTTCGCCCCGCTCTGGCTGAAGTGGAAGTGGTCGACCGCCTGCGCCACCGTCGGCCTCGTCGTGATACTGCCCACCTGGGCGGCGCTGGTCGCGCTGCACGAGCGCAGCCCGATGCTGCTGCTGGCCGTCATGGCCCTGGTCTGGGTGGCCGACATCGCCGCCTATTTCGCCGGCCGAAAGTTTGGCAAACACAAACTTGCCCCGGCGATCAGCCCCGGCAAAACCTGGGAGGGCGTCGCCGGCGCTGTGGTCGGTGTGATGATCTATGGCCTCCTCGTCAGCCCCTACCTGCCCGTCGTAGCCGAGATCAACCGTCTGGCGCTGCTGGCTTGCCTGCTGTTGCTCACGGCCCTTTCCGTCGCCGGCGACCTGTTTGAATCGCTCGCCAAACGCCAGGCCGACATCAAGGACAGCAGCCAACTGCTGCCCGGTCACGGCGGCATCCTCGACCGCATCGACAGCCAGACCTCGACACTGCCGATCATCGCCCTTGGACTCCATTTAATCGCTTGATGAAAAAACTCACTGTTCTCGGCGCCACCGGGTCGATCGGCGTCAGCACCCTTGATGTCGTCGCGCGCCATCCGGACCGCTTCGAGATTGTCGCGCTTACCGGCCACAGCCGCATCAATGTTCTATACGAACAGTGCCTACACCATCGTCCGAACTATGCCGTGGTCGCTAAGGAACAGGATGCCGCCGGTCTCGCCGCCCGCCTGCGCGCCGCAGGCGTCGGCACCGAAGTTTTGGCGGGCGCCAAGGCGCTGGAATTCGTAGCATCCCTCCCCGAAGTCGATGCTGTCATGGCGGCCATCGTCGGCGCTGCCGGGCTGCAGCCTACCCTTGCCGCGGTACGCGCTGGCAAGCAGGTTCTGCTGGCCAACAAGGAAGTGCTGGTGATGGCCGGCGCCTTATTCATGGCGGAACTGAAACAGCACGGCGCAACGCTGCTGCCGATCGACAGCGAACACAATGCGGTGTTCCAGTCGCTGCCCGCCCACTACGCCGGCGGACCTGCACGTGCGGGCGTCAGCCGCATCTTGCTTACCGCTTCCGGAGGACCCTTTCGCAGCGCGCCTATTGAGCGCCTGAAGAGCGTCACGCCTGACGAAGCCTGCGCCCATCCCAACTGGTCGATGGGGCGGAAGATCTCCGTCGATTCGGCCACCATGATGAACAAGGGCCTCGAAGTGATCGAGGCGCACTGGCTGTTCGATGTCGCTCCCGAGCAGATTGAAGTGGTCGTCCATCCGCAGAGCGTCATTCACTCGCTGGTGCAGTACGTCGATGGCTCGGTGGTCGCCGAACTTGGCAACCCGGACATGCGCACACCCATCGCCCACGCCCTGGCCTGGCCGGAACGCATCGCGGCCGGCGTGGCGCCGCTCGATTTACCGGCCATTGCCCGGCTCGATTTCGAGCAACCGGACTTCGTCCGTTTCCCCTGCCTTGGTCTCGCCTATCGAGCGCTGCGTGCCGGCGGAAATGCTGCCGCCGTCCTGAATGCCGCCAACGAGGTGGCAGTCGCCGCCTTTCTCGACAAGCGCCTGGCTTTCCTCGACATCGCCAAGTTGATCGACGCCAGCATGGAGCGGATTCCGGTCGCCGGCATGCCGGAGCTGGAGGATATTCTCGCCGTGGATAGCGAAGCACGCGCCGTCGCCGCCGAACTGCTGGTGCGCTTCAGTCTATGAGTCTGGAAGGAACGTTCTGGATTCTTGGCGCTTTCGTGGTGGCGCTTGGCTTGTTGATCACAGTACACGAACTTGGTCATTACGCCGCCGCACGCCTGTGCAACGTCAAGGTGCTGCGCTTTTCCGTTGGCTTTGGTCAGCCGCTGTGGATGCGCCGCATCGGTCGTGATCAAACCGAGTGGTCGCTCGCGGCCTTCCCGCTCGGCGGCTACGTCAAGATGCTCGACGAGCGCGAAGGGGACGTTCCGGCCGATGAATTGCCGCGCACGTTCAATCGCCAGAGCTTGAGCAAACGCAGCTTCATCGTTGTAGCCGGGCCGCTCGCCAACCTCCTGATGGCCGTGCTGCTGTACTGGTTCCTGTTCGTGTCGGGTGTCGAGGAACCGCGTCCGATCATCGGCGCTCCCCCCGCCGGTACTTTGGTCGCGGAAGCGAAAGTCGGCGCTGGCGTGACGGCTCGCAGCGTAGCCGGCCAGCCGGTAGCCACCTGGACCGAATTGCGCTGGGAAATGCTGCGCCATGTACTCGACAAAAACACCGTCGTACTCGAAACCATCGACCCGCAGGGGAATATCGAATTTCATCGGCTCGACCTGGCGCGCCTCGATCCTGTCGCGCTCGATGGTGATGCCATGCTGGCGCTCGGACTGGTCCTCCATCGCCCGCAACTGCCCGCCGTGATCGGTAGCGTCCAACCAGCGAAACCTGCGGCGCTGGCCGGCATTCAGCCAGGCGATCGGGTAACGGCCATTGACGGGCAGCCAATTTCCCACTGGCAGGAACTCACTCAGGTGATCCGCAGCGCCGGCGCGCAAGCGATCTCGTTGGAAATCGAACGCGGCGCGGAAACCCTCGTGCTCTCCGTTAAGCCGGAACTGGCGGATGAAAGAGGCAAACCGGTCGCGCGCATCGGCATCGGCGTTAGGGATGCAACCGATTTACACCGTCAGATCATGACCACGGTAAGCTACGGACCACTCGAAAGTCTCGGCAAGGCCCTGACCCAAACCTGGGATACCTCGGTGCTCTCCCTGCGCATGATCGGCCGCATGATCGTCGGCGAACTATCGCTGAAGAACATCTCCGGCCCCGTCACGATTGCGGACTACGCCGGTCAGTCGGCGCGCATGGGCATCGATCACTACCTGCGCTTTCTGGCGCTCATCAGCATCAGCCTGGGCGTGCTGAATCTCCTGCCGATCCCGGTGTTGGACGGCGGACACCTGATGTATCATCTCGCCGAATTCATCAAGGGACGCCCACTATCGGAACGTGCCATGGAGTTCGGTCAACGCATTGGCCTGACCCTGCTGGCGTTACTGATGGGCCTGGCTCTCTACAACGATATTCTTCGCTTGTTTTCCAACTGAGTTTCCGGCTGACGCATGAAATCATATGTACTGGCAGGTCTGGCGGCGGCGCTGATTGCGTCCGGCGCATCCGCTTTCGACCCCTTCGTGGTGCGCGACATTCGTGTCGAAGGCATCCAGCGTACCGAAGCGGGTACGGTTTTCAGCTATCTTCCCGTCAAAGTGGGCGATACGCTTACCGAAGAGAAGGCAGCGCAAGCCATCAAGTCGCTGTTTGGCACTGGTTTTTTCAAAGATGTCCGCCTTGAGGTCGAAAGCGGCGTCCTGGTTGTTCTGGTAGAGGAGCGCCCCGCCATCGCCTCACTCGAATTTACCGGAACGAAGGCATTCGACAAGGAAAACCTGCGCAAGGGACTGCGCGAAGTCGGGCTCTCCGAATCGCGCATCTTCGACCGCTCACTGGTCGAACGCGCCGAACAGGAGCTTAAACGCCAATATCTATCCCAAGGCTACTATGCCGCACAAATCACCACCACGGTAACCCCGCTGGAACGGAATCGTGTCGGCATTACCTTTGCTGTTAACGAAGGCGATATTGCCAAAATCCGCCAGATCAACATTGTCGGCGCAAAAAGCTTCAAGGAGAAAGATCTTCTTGAACTCTTCAATTTACGCACCCCGGGCTGGCTGACCTGGTACACCAAGAACGACCAGTACTCCAAGCAAAAACTGTCGGCCGATCTGGAGACCATGCGCTCCTACTATCTGGATCGCGGTTTTGTCGAATTCAACATTGAATCCACCCAAGTATCGATCTCGCCCGACAAGCAGGACATCTACATCACCATCAACGTCAGCGAGGGCGATCAATACACGATTTCCTCCGTCAAACTGGCCGGCGAATTACTGCTGCCTGAACCGGATCTGCTCAAACTGGTATCGATCAAGCCGGGGACGCTGTTTTCTCGCGAGCAGGTCACCGCCACCACCAAGGCTATTTCGGATCGCCTTGGCAACGACGGCTATGCCTTCGCCAACGTCAACGCGGCTCCGGAACTCGACAGGGAGAAAAAGCAGGTCGCTTTCACCTTGTTCATCGACCCCGGCCGTCGTGTTTACGTGCGTCGCATCCAGGTGCAGGGTAATACACGCTCTCGCGACGAAGTTGTCCGCCGCGAAATGCGACAGATGGAAGCCGCCTGGTACGACGGAGAGAAAATCAACAAGTCGCGAACCCGCGTGGATCGCCTCGGCTATTTCGACGAAGTCACCATCGAAACGCCCGCGGTTCCTGGAACGACCGATCAGGTCGATCTCAATGTTAATGTAAAGGAAAAACCCACCGGCAACCTGATGCTTGGCGCCGGCTTGTCGAGTTCAGAAGGACTGGTGTTTTCCGGGTCGATCAATCAGCAAAACCTGTTCGGCAGCGGCAAGCATGTCGGAGTAGGTTTCAACACCAGCAAGATCAATAAGCAATACTCCTTTTCCTACACCGACCCGTATTACACTGTCGACGGTATCAGCCGCGGTTTCGACGTCTATATGAAAGATACGAATACCGAGAAATCGAACACCATCGCCACCTATGCAACGAAATCGATGGGAGGTGGCTTGCGCTACGGCATCCCGATCGGTGAAGACGATATGGTGAACTTCGGTATCGCTTACGATAAGTCCCAGATCAGGACAACTGAATACACCCCCCAGCGCTACAAGGACTTTCTCGACAAGTACGGCGACAGCTATTCCGGACTGATCGGCACGCTGGGATGGTCGAAAAATACCGTCGACAGTCATATCTACCCAATGAAAGGCTACATCGCCCGGATCAGCGGAGAGTTGTCGATGGCTGGCTCCATGCGTTTTTACCGCGCTTCGGCCAGTTATCAGCGCTATTTCCCCATCGGCCGGAATTACGCGCTGATGCTGAATGGCGAATATTCCATGGCCGACGGTCTGGGCGGCAAGCCCTTGCCGTTCTGGAAATACTATTACGCTGGCGGCGTCGGTTCGGTACGCGGCTACAAGGCCGGTTCTTTGGGGCCGATTGCCGAAGACACCACCAACGACGATCGATTAGGCGGCAAGCGCCGCCTGATTGCGAATGCCGAATTCCTGTTTCCCATGCCGGGTGGCGGTATCGATAAATCCTTCCGGCTAGGCGCATTCTTTGATGCGGGTAAAATCTGGGGGACGGAGAAACCTTGGCGCGGCGACGATGGCATGCGCTTCAGCGCCGGCCTCTCTTTATCCTGGGCATCGCCATTAGGTCCTCTTAAATTCAGCCTGGCCCAGCCGCTTAACAAGAAGAGCGACGACGAAACGCAGCGCCTGCAGTTCCAAATGGGTACGATTTTCTGATTTTGGAGAACTCATGAAACGTCTTGCAATTACTCTGATTACCCCCCTTCTGCTGGCCAGCGTTTCCGCACCAGCACTGGCAGAATTCAAAATTGGATTCGTAAACGGTCAGCGCGTAGTCAATGAATCCCCCCAGGCAAAGCGCGCCAAGCAGAAACTGGAGAAGGAGTTCGAGAAACGCGATCAGGAATTGCAACAGCTATCAAAGCGTTTACAGGGCTTGCAGGAAAGTCTTGAGAAAAACGGCGTTACCATGGGCGAAAGCGAGCGCCGCAACAAGGAACGTGAATTCAACGACCTGAATCGCGATTTCCAGCGCAAGCAGCGCGAATTCCGCGAAGACCTGAACCTCCGTCAGAATGAAGAAATGGCGGCGATCTTCGAGCGCGCCAACAGGGTGATCAAGCAAATTGCTGAAGCCGAGAAGTACGATCTGATCGTTCAGGAGGCCGTTTATTTCAGCCCGCGGATAGATCTTACTGAAAAGGTCGTCAAGGCGCTCAGCAACGATAC
>CAZAWN010000034.1:9966-13802 GCA_964488825.1 uncultured Methyloversatilis sp.
CGTCGGCGCGCATGCCTGGATCGCCCCGGGTGTCGAGATTGGCGCCAATACGGTCATTGGCGCCCACTGCCGTATCGGTCACGACAGCCGTATCGGCGCTGATTGCTGGCTTTATAGCGGTGTGACGATCTATCACGGATGCGAGATAGGTGCACGCGCCATCATCCATTCTGGTACGGTCATCGGTTCCGACGGCTTTGGTTTTGCCCGCGAACCCACCGGGGCATGGGTCAAGATCGCCCAAACGGGTCGGGTCGTCATCGGCGACGATGTGGAGATCGGCTCGAATACCACAATTGATCGAGGTGCCCTGGAAGATACGATCATCGGAGATGGCGTCAAGCTCGACAACCAGATTCAGGTCGCCCACAACGTGCGCATCGGCGCGCATACCGCCATCGCCGGCTGCGTCGGCATTGCCGGCAGTGCAAGCATTGGCGCACGCTGCACAATTGGCGGAGCAGCGGTCATTCTTGGCCACCTGACCCTGGCCGACGATGTCAATGTTTCGGCCGGTACCTTGATCGGAAAATCAATCACGCAAGCGGGAAATTACACCGGCACCGTTCCTTTCATGGCGCATCAAGACTGGCAAAAGAACTTCGCCCGACTGCGCCATCTGGACGCCCAGGCGGATAAAATCCGCGCCCTTGAAATGCGCATCGCCCATCTGGAACAATTGCTGGAGAACAAACCATGACCGCCCCCGCCGCCGCCCCTGCTCTCACCGCAATGGATATCCACGAGATTCTTGAATATTTGCCACACCGCTACCCGATTCTGCTGGTGGATCGGGTGCTTGACATCGTACCGGGCGAACGCATCGTGGCGCTCAAGAACGTCACCATGAACGAGCCGTTTTTCCCTGGCCATTACCCGCACCATCCCGTCATGCCGGGCGTGTTGATCGTCGAAGCCATGGCGCAGACGGCGGCAATCCTCTCGTTCAAAACCATGGGCCACAAACCGGATGACAAATCGGTCTACTACTTCGTCGGTATCGACGGCGCTCGCTTCAAGCGTCCCGTCGGGCCGGGAGATCAGTTGATCATGGAAGTCGCGATTACGCTCAACAAGCGCGGCATGTGGAAGTTCTCCGGAAAAGCCAGAGTTGATGGCCAAATTGTCTGCGAAGCCGAATTGATCTGTACCGTGCGCAAACTGGAAGACTAGGATGACCGCCTGCATCCACCCGACCGCCCTGATCGACCCGAGCGCACGACTCGGGTCGAACGTCAGCGTCGGCGCGTACTCGGTCATCGGAGCTGCCGTCGAGATCGGCGACAACACCTGGATCGGCCCGCATGTCGTGATCAACGGTCCGACCCGCATCGGCCGAGACAACCGCATCTTTCAGTTCGCCTCTCTGGGCGAGATGCCGCAGGACAAGAAATACGCCGGCGAACCGACCACACTCGAAATCGGCGACCGCAACACCATCCGCGAGTTCTGCACCTTCAATCGCGGTACAGCCCAGGATGCCGGCGCCACCCGCATCGGCAACGACAACTGGATCATGGCTTACGTTCACCTGGCGCACGACTGCCAGGTCGGCAACCAGACCATCTTCGCCAACAACGCGCAACTCGCCGGTCATGTGCATGTCGGCGACTGGGCGATCCTGGGCGGCTTTACCGTCGTACATCAATTCGTGCGCATCGGCGCCCACAGCATGACCGGCATGGGTACGATCCTGTTGCAGGATCTGCCGCCCTACATCACCGCCTCGGGCAACCCTTCGGCGCCGCACGGGATCAATAGCGAGGGCCTCAAGCGACGCGGCTACTCGTCCCCCGCGATTATGTCCATCAAGCGCGCCTACAAGGCGCTCTACCGCAACGGACTGAAACTCGATGAAGCTATCGCTGTGATGCGCAGCGAGCAACAACCCGAGACCGACGTTCTGGCCGAATTTCTCTCAGCCCCAGGACGCGGCATTCTGCGCTGATCCTCGTATGCGTATTGCCATGGTGGCCGGCGAGGCCTCGGGCGACCTGCTGGCCGCCCACCTGATCGAAGCGCTCAAGACCCGTCACGCCAGCGCCGAGTTTTACGGCATTGGCGGACCGAAGATGGAACGGGCCGGGCTGTCGGCCTGGTGGCCGGCTGAAAAGCTCGCGGTGCGCGGTTACGTCGAGGTCCTCAAGCACTATCGTGAAATCACGCGCATACGACGGCAATTGCTGAAGCGTCTACTGGATGAAAAGCCGGATGTCTTCGTTGGCATCGATGCGCCCGACTTCAATCTCTGGCTGGAGCGCAAACTAAAAAAAGCCGGCATCCGCACCGTGCATTACGTCAGTCCGTCCGTCTGGGCCTGGCGTGGCGGGCGAGTGAAGAAGATCGCGCGCTCCTGCGACCGCCTGCTCGCCTTATTCCCCTTCGAACCGCCGCTTTACGAAAAAACCGGCCTGTCCGTCGCCTATGTCGGCCACCCTCTGGCGGATGTTATTCCCGTGGATATCGACCGCCCTGCCGCCCGGCTGCGTCTCGAAATCCCAGCGACTGTCGGCCCGATCTTCGCCTTGCTGCCCGGCAGCCGTCAATCCGAGCTGCAATACATGGCGGAAACCTTTATTCGTACCGCCGGTCTGCTGCGCGAGCGCTTTCCGCAAGCGCAATTCCTCGTGCCGCTGGTATCGCGCGAAACCCGCAACCTGTTCGAAGCCGCCTGCTGGCGTCTTGGCGCGCAGGAATGGCCGATCAAGATGCTCTTCGGCCACGCTCAGGAAGCACTCGCCGCCTGCGACGTGGCGCTGGTCGCGAGTGGTACGGCGACGCTCGAGGCCGCGCTGATGAAAGCCCCGATGGTGATCACCTACCGGATGGCGCCACTTTCCTGGCAACTGATGAAACGCATGCGCTATCAAGCTTGGGTCGGACTGCCGAATATCCTTGCCGGCGAGTTTCTTGTCCCGGAACTTCTACAGGAACAAGCCACCCCGGAAAAACTGGCCGATGCCCTGGCCGATCTGGCCGGCGACACGGCGCGCCAGGCCGAACTGCGGCAAGCCTATCGCGAAATCCATCTGCGCTTGCGCTGCAATACCGCCGAAAAAGCGGCCGAGGCAATTGCTTCCCTGCTGCCATGCTGACCTGCGGCGTCGATGAGGCTGGACGAGGTCCGCTGGCCGGCCCGGTAGTCGCCGCCGCCGTCATTCTTGATCCCGCCCGGCCCATCTCCGGACTGGCTGACTCCAAGAAGCTGAGCGCCGCCCGGCGCGAAAAACTGGCCAAGGAAATCCGCACCAGGGCGCTGGCTTGGTGGGTGGCCGAAGCCAGCGTCGCGGAAATCGATAGTCTAAATATTCTGCAAGCCACGCTGCGCGCCATGCAGCGCGCGGTGGAGGGTCTCTCGATCAAGCCGGACGAAGTCCTGATCGATGGTAACCGCTGCCCGATATTAACGATTCCCTCGCGCGCGATCGTCGGCGGAGACGCCACGGTGGCGGAAATCTCGGCCGCATCGATTCTCGCCAAGACGGTACGCGATGCAGGCATGTTGTCCCTGCACGCCGTGTATCCGGACTATGGCTTCGACCGCCATAAAGGCTACGGCACCGCGGCGCACCTTTCCGCGCTGCATATCCACGGCCCCTGCCCCGCGCATCGCCGCAGCTTCGCGCCGGTGCGCGCGGCAATGTCCGGGCGGGCGCGATGAAAACCGTCAGCTCGCGCGACAATCCGACCGTCAAGTCGCTCAAGCTACTTCTCTCGAATCCACGCCAGCAACGCGACACAGGAAAGACGGTACTCGAAGGCCCGCACCTGCTCGCTGCGGCCCTCGAACGGAACATCCAGCCCGATCTCGTCGCCGTCAGCGAAAGCGCCCGTAC
>CAZAWN010000034.1:13902-19496 GCA_964488825.1 uncultured Methyloversatilis sp.
CCCTCGAACGGAACATCCAGCCCGATCTCGTCGCCGTCAGCGAAAGCGCCCGTACTCATCCCGAAGTCGCCGCCCTCCTCACCCGGCTGGCCGGAACAGAAACGCTGGTACTTCCCGATAGCCTGTTGCGTAGCCTGAGCGAACTCGCCAGTCCGCTCGGCATACTCGCCCGCATCGCCATCCCCGACAACGGGGCTAATGCCGTCCCGCCAGCGCCGACTCTGATGCCCGCAAACGATTGCCTGCTGCTCGACGCGGTGCAGGATGCCGGCAATGTCGGCGCCCTGCTGCGCACCGCCGCCGCGGCCGGCGTAAGCGACATACTGCTCGGCCCCGGCTGCGCCGGCGCCTGGACGCCTCGCGTTCTGCGCGCCGCGCAAGGCGCCCATTTTGCTCTGACGATCCGTGAACAGGTCGACCTGGCGGCTATCCTGAGCAAGCATCCCGGCCAGTCCGTCGCCGCCATCGCCCATGCCGGTAAATCCCTTTACGAACTCGATTGCACTCCACCAACCGCATGGCTTTTCGGCAATGAAGGCGCGGGTATCGCACCGGAACTGGTCGCGCTCACCACCCGACAGGTCACCATCCCGCTCGCAACCGGCTGCGAATCATTGAATGTCGCCGCCGCTGCGGCGATCTGCCTGTTCGAAATGCGGCGGCAGCGCCTTTCTAGCTAGTCGGCGGATCGCTCGCCATTTCGAGCCCAAGCCGATGCATCAGCTTTTCATGGCTGATGTGGAGCAGGTCTTCGATGGCCTTGAAGTCATCCGGCAGCGCCGCATCGTCCCAGCCATTAGCCGAGTGTCGCGCCAGATCGACAGCCAGTTTGACGTTGCGTACGCGCGGATGCTGGGCGTTTTGCGGGTCCATCAGGGATATCAGCAACCCGGGCAAATGCCAGGCTTCCGCCAACGCCTGCTTGATCTGATAGAGCGGCGCACCAAACACCTCGGTTTGAATGTCATTCGAACGCAAACTGCGATCAGCCTTTTGGTGATCCGCCACCTGAACCGCGAGACCGGGCGCGAAGCACCACATAAGAATCTCGGCGAAATCGTAGAGCAAAGTGGCGACGCAGATTTCATCAACATCCAGATCGTGCCGATACACGGCCCACTCGCGCGCCCATTGGGTGGCCTTGCGCGCCCGCACAATCACCTTAAGCAGCCCCAGCAAGGCGCGCGGATGATTTTTCAGGCGCTCCTCAACCATGGGCAAGGTCTGGAAATCGTTAAAGAACGGCTCCATGCCGATCATCATCAAGGAACGCTCAATGGTGGTGATGTCGGTTTGTCTGGACTTGCTGCGCTTCGCTTCGATATAGGCCAGCACGCGCAGGGTCATCATCGGATCGTGCAGGATCACCGACGAAATCGCACGCGCATTGGCCTTCGCGGCGTTGGCGCGCAAGCCGGCAAGCTGCTCCTCCGTATGCCGCAGCACCGGGATATTCGCCTTGCCAAAATAGGCGACCCAACCTTGCAGGTCGAGCACGTTGCGATTCTCTTCACTCATGGCTTGGCATTATCGACCTGTCGCGCAGCCGCCGGATGCGGAATAAAGGCAATTCCGGGGGTGAAATTCCCTTGTAATTCAGCCGCTCGGCCGCTAGAATTGCGGCCCTTTCAATCCTTGCTCCACCCGGAACGCATGCGGGGGGGCTCAAACCGAACCAGAAGGAGAGTACATGCGCCATTACGAAATCGTTTTCATCGTCCATCCGGACCAATCGGACCAGGTGCCGGCCATGATCGAGCGTTACAAGACGCTCGTAACCGCCAGCAACGGGGCCATTCATCGCCTCGAAGACTGGGGCCGTCGCCAGTTGGCCTACCCGATCCAGAAGCTGCACAAGGCTCACTACGTGCTCATGAACATCGAGTGCGACTTCGCTACCTTGAGCGAACTCGAAAATGCCTTCAAGTTCAACGATGCCGTGCTACGTCACCTGACCGTCAAGATGGATCGCGCCGAAACCGCGCCGTCGCCGATGATGAAGGAAGAAAAAGCGCGCTCGCTTAACGAGAACAAGCCTGCCGAGGAGATTGCGGCTGCCGCCTGAAGCCACGGACGAGGCCACCGGGTCTGCGCAAGCGAACCGGACCGAGTTGTCGGGGACGTTGTTGGAGCGCGGCAGTTTGCGCTACACGCCAGCCGGCATACCGGTCATCGAATTTCGCATTGCGCATCACTCGGAGCAGAGCGAAGCCGGCATCGACCGCCGCGTCGAATGCGAAATCGCCTGCATCGCCCTCGGAACAACCGCGTTGCTGTTGAAAGACACCGGCCCCGGCATTGGAATGCACACCACAGGCTTCCTCGCCGCCCGCAGCCTCAAGCAGAAAACGCCCGTGCTTCACGTCACCCGCATCGACTTTACCGAACATTCGTAGGAAAGGATTTTGATCATGGCTTTCAGGCCCAGCACCAAAAAGAAAGACGACCGCAACAAGAACCGCAACACCTTCAAGCGTCGCAAGTTCTGCCGCTTCTCCGCCGAGAAGATTCCGTACGTCGACTACAAGGATGTCGATCTGCTCAAGGACTTCATCACCGAGAACGGCAAAGTGATGCCCGCCCGCATCACCGGCACCAAGACCCGCTTCCAACGCCAGCTGTCGACCGCCATCAAGCGGGCGCGCTTCCTGGCGTTGATGCCTTACACCGATCTGCATCAATAATACGAGGAGGCTCGCCATGCAAATCATTCTGATGGACAAAGTAGTCAACCTCGGCAATCTCGGCGATGTCGTCAAGGTCAAGGAGGGCTATGCCCGCAATTATCTGATTCCCAAGGGCTTTGCCAAGCGTGCCACGCCCGCGAACATGAAAGTGTTCGAAGAGCGCCGCGCCGAACTGGAGAAGATCGCTGCCGACAAGTTGGCCACGGCGCAAGGCATTGCTGCAAAACTGGAAGGCCTGCGCGTCGAAATCGCCCGCAAGGCCGGCGTAGATGGCCGCCTGTTCGGTTCCGTGAGTCCGGCAGACGTCGCTGAAGCGCTGACCGCCCAAGGCATTGCCGTCGAGAAAAGCGCCGTACGCATGCCGGACGGCTTGCTCAAGATGATTGGCGAAGTGGTTCTCGAAGTCGCCCCGCACTCCGATGTAGTGGCAAGCGTGACCGTCGCGGTCGTCGCCGAACAGTAAGCGCCCGGTATTGGTTTGCCAAAGGGCCGTCGTTTCGACGGCCCTTTTTCCGTTTACGCCTACCCACAGTATTTGCACAGGTTTTCCACAAGATTTCCCCAGCTTGTTCACTCGCCGCCCGCGGCGCCCGCGAGTAAACTTCCCCGCCTTGAGGAGAACCCTTGGATGGCTCATTTGCAATCGTTTCAGAATTATCTGCCGAACGCCGCTTCTGACCCGCAAGTCGCGGCGCTCAAGCTGCCACCCCACTCGATCGAGGCCGAGCAATCGCTGATCGGCGGACTGCTGCTGGACAACAGCGCTTGGGATCGCATCGCCGACATCGTCCACGAAGCCGATTTTTATCGCGACGACCACCGCCGTATCTTCGCCCATATTCGCAAACTGGTCGAAACCGGCCGGCCGGCCGATGTGGTGACGGTTTACGAATCGATCGAACACGCCAACCAGGCCGAACAGACCGGCGGTCTTGCCTATCTCGGCGAAATTGCCAACGCCACCCCCTCTGCCGCCAACATCCGCCGCTACGCCGAGATCGTCCATGAGCGCGCCGTGCTACGCAAACTGGTGACGGTGGGCGACGAAATCGCCGCATCAGCACTCAACCCCGCCGGCCGCGACGTCAAATCCCTACTCGATCACGCAGAGCAAAAGGTGTTTGAAATCGCCGAAGCGGGCAATCGCGTCGGCCAAGGTTTCAAGGCCATCACCCCGCTGCTGGGTGACGTGGTCGATCGCATCGAAAAGCTCTACAACCGCGAGAACCCCTCCGACATTACCGGGACCGCAACGGGATTCCACGATCTCGACCACATTACCTCCGGCCTGCAGCCCGGCGACATGATCGTCGTCGCCGGGCGACCCTCCATGGGAAAAACCGCCTTTGCGCTGAATATCGCCGAACATGTCGGCATGGTATCGCGCCTGCCCGTGGCGATCTTCAGCCTGGAAATGTCGGGGCCGCAACTGGCCATGCGTTTCCTTTCATCCGCCGGACGTCTCGACCAGACACGCATCCGCACCGGCAAGCTCTCCGACGAAGACTGGGAAAAGATGTCCGTCGCGCTGGGCAAGCTGCATGAGGCGCCGATCCACATCGACGAGACCGGCGCGATCAACGCCTCGGACCTTCGCGCACGAGCTCGTCGTCTGCACCGCCAGTTCGGCCAGCTCGGCCTGATCGTCATCGACTATCTGCAGTTGATGACCTCATTGAAGGACAACGAGAACCGCGCCACCGAAATCTCGGAAATCTCGCGCTCGATCAAGGCCCTCGCGAAGGAGCTGCAAGTGCCGATCATCGCTCTCTCGCAGCTTTCGCGAAAAGTCGAGGAGCGCAACGACAAACGCCCGCTGATGAGCGATTTACGTGAATCCGGCGCCATCGAGCAGGACGCCGACATCATCCTGATGATGTACCGCGAGGAATACTACAAGCCGGATACGACGGAGAAGGGCATCGCCGAGGTGATCATCGGCAAGCACCGTAACGGCCCGACCGGCATGGTGAAACTCACCTTCCTCGGCGAATACACGCGCTTCGAGAATTTCGCCGCACAAGGTAGCTACTGATCAGTTTCATGCGGTCCGGTCGGCCCCGCATGGGAAATTCCCTGTTTATCGGCCTTCGGAACGCCTCGTCAGATTACCGACAACCACATTGACCTCGGCTGCGGGAAAGCGCGTTTCCAGCCAGCGCTGGATACGTACCGCATTGTCAGACGCGAATCCCTTCCCCGCTTCTACCGCCACCAGCAGCACGACGCCCTCCTGGCCGTTTTCAGCACGCTGGCGTGTGCCGGCAGTAAGCTGAAGCTCCTTTATCGCTGGAAATAAAACCCGAATCTCGGCTTCGATTCCCGTTGTATCGGGCAGTGCCGGTTGATTGTTCTTCTTGATCTGCGCTTCCAACACCGTCAAGCGGGCGACGTTGTCCTGCACCACCGCCTTGATCCCACGCGACAACTCGTCGCGCAGCAGATTTACGTCCAGCTTCTCTTCGGAAGGGTGGCGCAATTTCAGTTGTGCATCGCCCAGTCCGCGCGCGGCCAACTGCTTGCGCAGCCCCTCCTCGAAGGCGGGTGTCACGCCAGTACCGAACAGCGTCAACACAATCTCGCGCTGTTTCGCATCGACATCACTCAGCACCAAGGTCACGTCATCGTGAACCGCCACACTTTCACGTACGAATCGCTGCGCCGCCGCAGAGAAAAACTCCTGATGTACCAGTTGATAAGCAAGATAGACACTCGGAACCAGCGTCAGCGACACGGAGATGGCAATGATCCCCCGGCCACGACGGCGCGCAGCCTCGTCCGGAAATGTGTGGTGTGGTAGGCGCAGCACGCGCACGATGGCCAGAGTAGCCAGCGCGATAAAAACGCTGTTAATCAGAAAGAGGAAGAATGCGCCAAAAAAGAATTGCGGCTGTCCGGTGGCGATGC
>CAZAWN010000035.1:0-19325 GCA_964488825.1 uncultured Methyloversatilis sp.
CTGGGCCTAGGCAACATCGGTCCGCTGGCGGCCAAGCCGGTGATAGAAGGCAAGGGTGTGTTGTTCAAGAAATTCGCCGGCATCGATGTCTTCGATATCGAACTCGATCAACCCGACCCCGACAAGCTGATCGATGCAGTGGCCGCCATGGAACCGACCTTCGGGGGCATCAATCTCGAAGACATCAAGGCGCCGGAATGCTTTTACATCGAGGCGAAATTGCGCGAACGCATGCGCATACCCGTCTTCCACGACGACCAGCATGGTACGGCGATTGTCGTCGGAGCCTTCATCTTGAATGGACTTAATCTGGTCGGCAAAAGAATCGAGGAGGTCAAACTGGTCACCTCCGGCGCTGGCGCGGCTGCGTTGGCTTGCCTTGACCTGCTGGTACAACTCGGCGTGCGCGTCGAGAATGTCTGGGTGACCGACATCCATGGTGTCGCCTACCAAGGCCGGGAACAGGACATGGACCCGATCAAGGCGCGTTACGCCAAAGCCACAGACGCGCGTACGCTCGGTGAAGTCATCGAAGGCGCTGACGTTTTTCTTGGTCTTTCGGCGGGGGGGGTGCTGAAAAAGGATATGGCGGCCAAGATGGCCGCTCGCCCGCTTATTCTGGCGTTGGCCAACCCGAATCCGGAAATCCTCCCCGAGGATGTCAAGGCGGTGCGAGACGATGCGATCATCGCCACCGGTCGTTCGGATTATCCGAACCAGGTCAATAATGTGCTGTGCTTCCCTTTCATATTTCGCGGTGCGCTGGATGCTGGCGCCTCGACGATTACCGACGGAATGAAACTGGCCGCTGTGCGTGCCATTGCCGAGTTGGCCCAGGCTGAAGCATCGGATGTGGTCGCCATGGCCTATGGCGGGGTGGCGACTTCCTTCGGTCCGGAGTACCTGATTCCGAAACCCTTCGATCCGCGTCTGATTGTCAAGATCGCTCCCGCCGTGGCGCAGGCGGCCGCCGATTCCGGCGTGGCGACGCGGCCAATCGACGACATGGCGGCCTACCGCAGCCGGCTCGATGCTTTCGTCTACCATTCCGGTTTCGTGATGAAACCGGTATTCGCTGCGGCCAAGCAGGCACCGCGCCGCGTTGTTTATTGCGAGGGTGAGGAGGAGCGCGTGCTGCGCGCTGTCCAGGCCGTGCGTGACGAGGGCCTGGCTCAGCCGGTCCTGATCGGACGCCCGGAGGTGATCGAGCAACGCATCGTGCGCGCCGGCTTGCGTATCAAGCCTGGCGACGATTTTGAAATCATCAACCCCCTCTCCGACGCACGCTATCGCGACCTGGCGGCCGACTACCATGCCCGCATGGGCCGCCAGGGTGTCACCCCGGAAATGGCCAAGCAGGCGCTGCGTTCCGATGCCACGCTGATCGGTGCCATGCTGCTCGCGCGCGGCGACGTCGACGCCATGCTGTGCGGCGTGGTCGGCAAGCATGCCCAGCACCTCAAGCATATCGAGGATGTTATCGGCCTCAAGCCGCGCGCCCACTGCTTTGCCGCGATGAACATGCTGCTGTTGCCGCACCACACCCTGTTTATTTGCGATACCTACGTCAACGAAGACCCGGACGCCGGTCTGGTCGCCGACATTGCCCTGATGGCCGCCGAGGAAGTGCGCCGTTTCGGCCTGACGCCGAAAGTCGCGCTGCTCTCGCATTCCAATTTCGGTAGCGTACCCTCGGCGGCAACGCAGAAAATGGCGCGCGCCCTCGAGATCATCGTTGCGCGTTCTCCGGGTCTGGAAGTCGATGGCGAAATGCATGGTGATGCGGCGCTGAATGAGACGATCCGCAACCGCCTCTATCCCGCCTGCCGTCTCAAGGGCGAGGCTAACCTGTTGATCATGCCCAACGTCGATGCCGCGAATATCTCGTTCAATCTGATGAAAGAAACCAACGGCGAAGGCATCACGGTCGGCCCGATCCTGCTTGGCGCCGCCAAGCCGGCGCATATTCTGACATCGACGGCGACGGTGCGACGGCTGGTGAATATGACGGCGCTGGCGGTGGTCGATGCGAACCATTTGCGCAACTGAAGCCGGAGTGGCGCAGCGTTCCCCACTTGTTTTGTGCAGCGGCCAGCTGGACCCGGAGTAGACTAGTAAGCATCGTTTTTCACCATGATTTTTCTTCTATGCCATCTCTGAAATCGCTTGCCGCAAACTGGCGCTCGCTGGCGGTATTCGGCTTCGACTTGCTTGCTGTCGCGATTTCGTGGGTGGCTGCTTTCTATCTTTCGGCCAACCTGGAGCCGCAGCCGGATCACTTGCGGACGATGGGGCTTGGTTTGCTGGTGATTGTGCCGGTTCAGGCAGTCATTTTCCGTCTCGCCGGGTTGTATCGCGGCATCTGGATCTTTTCCAGCCTTCCCGATCTGATCAGAATTCTCAAAGCTGTCGGGTTGTCCGCCTTGCTGCTGGCAGCGGGCGGCATAGGTGTCGAGCGGACGGTACTGTTTCTCTATCCCCTGCTGCTACTTGTTACCATGACGGGCGGACGTGCCTCCTATCGTATCTGGAAAGAGCACAGTCTTTACTCCAGTATGAGCGTCCAGGGGCAACCGGTTCTGGTACTCGGAGCAGGACAGGCCGGCGCTCGGTTGGTGCAGGAGTTGGCGCGTACTGGCGAGTGGCGCGTCGTCGGGTTTCTTGACGATGAAGTCGCCAAACAGCACCGCGAGGTCATGGGTCGCCGGGTGTTCGGTCCCATCAACAAGTTGGAGTCGGTGGCTCGCAAACTGAGCGTGCGGCATGCAATTCTGGCCATGCCCTCGGCTAGCGAAGAGGAGCGGCAGTGCGTCAGTCAGTTGTGTCTGAAGCTCAATATCCAAACGTTTACCGTACCATCGATCGAACAGTTGATCTCCGGACAGGACAGCCTCAATCATGTGCGGCCGATCAACCTGAACGATTTGTTGGGGCGTGTTCCGGTTGATATCGAGTCGCCGGAAACGCTGGCTTTAGTTCAAGACCGGGTGGTAATGGTGACAGGTGCGGGGGGGTCGATCGGCAGCGAACTGTGTCGTCAGATCGCGCGTCTCAAACCTGCGCAACTTTTGCTCTATGAGAACAACGAGTTTGCCTTATATACCCTGCACGAGGAGTTGACGGAGCGCTTTCCTGAACTGCCGGTTTTGCCTCTGGCGGGTGATGTAAAGGATCTGGCCTGGCTGAATGAATTGATGCTTCGCTATACGCCTGCAGTGGTTTTCCACGCAGCCGCCTACAAGCACGTTCCTCTGATGGAGGATCACAATGCCTGGCAGGCCATCCGCAATAACGTCTATGGAACCTACGCCGTTGCTATTGCGGCGTTGCGCGCCAGGGTTCCGGAGTTTGTCCTGATTTCGACGGACAAGGCGGTCAACCCGACCAATATCATGGGCGCTAGCAAGCGCCTGGCTGAAATGGTTTGCCAAGCGTTGCAGAACAACCAATCGGCAACCCGCTTCGAGATCGTGCGGTTTGGCAATGTGCTTGGCAGCACGGGCAGCGTGATTCCTCGTTTTCAAGCGCAGATACGGCGTGGCGGCCCGGTCACGGTGACTCATCCGGAAATCACACGTTTCTTCATGTCGATTCCCGAGGCGGCCCAACTGGTATTGCAGGCGGCGGCGATGGGTGAAGGCGGTGAAATTTTCGTACTCGATATGGGCAAACCAATCAAAATCGCGGATCTGGCAAGACAAATGATCCGACTTTCCGGGCAGCCCGAAGAACGGATTCCGATTGTATTTACCGGACTGCGACCTGGCGAGAAACTTTATGAAGAATTGCTGGCCGACGACGAGCAAACCCGGGCCACGCATCACCCCAAGGTGAGAATTGCGCGTGCCAGATCGGTCGAGGTAGTCTGGTTGGATGACATTCTCGACTGGTTGAAGTCACCCACTCCGCGAAGTGTCGACGAAGTCCGCCGAGACTTGCGTCGCTGGGTGGCGGAATATCAACCGGCCAATCGACCGGTTCTGCGCCCTGTGCCTGTTTCTCGCGAAGGCTGAAGGCGCGTAGCGCATGGCGACGTACGCGATAGGCGACCTGCAAGGCTGCTACGATCCGCTGGCGCGCTTGCTCGACTACCTTGACTTTGCACCGGAAACGGATCGGCTCTGGTTTGTCGGCGACCTGGTCAATCGCGGGCCGCAATCGCTGGAGGTGTTGCGCTTCGTGCGCCAGCTTGGCGCGGCCGCCGTGACCGTGCTGGGAAACCATGATCTCCACTTGATCATGCAAGCGAATGGCTACGGCAAGGCCAACAAGGAAGACACGCTCGAACCTGTCCTCAAGGCATCCGATCGGGATGAGTTGATTGCCTGGCTACGCGGCCACCCCCTCTTTCATGTCGAAAATGGCTGGGCCATGGTGCACGCAGGTCTGTTGCCGAACTGGGATGTTGTGCAAGCCAAGGCCTTGTCAGACGAGGTTGTCGCCGCTTTGACAGCGCCGAACTACAAGGATTTCCTCGCCCATATGTGGGGGTCGGAGCCGGATGCCTGGCGCGACGACTTGAGCGGCTGGGATCGGTTGCGCGTCGTCGTGAATGCCATGACCCGCATGCGTTTCGTCACGGCGGAGGGGCGCATGGAATTTCGCGCCCCAGGCGCCAAGGGGCCGCCGGAACGTGGCCCGAAGGGATGTCTGCCCTGGTTCCAGGCGGCGGGTCGCCGAAGCGCCACTCATCTGCTGGTCTGCGGTCACTGGTCGGCCCTGGGTTTCATGCAGGAGGCCAATTTACTGGCGCTTGATACCGGTTGCCTGTGGGGTGGCAGCCTCACGGCGGTCAGGCTCGAAGACCGCCGTGTGTTCCAGATGCCTTGCCGCCAGTCGTCTCAGCCGACTGGTTGGCAGTAAGCCCAGTCTCAGCTGGTTTTTAGTTCCTGGTGGTAGCGCTCGATGCGCTCCACTTCATTCTTCGAACCAAAGATGAGCGGCACACGTTGGTGCAATGCAGTGGGTTGTACGTCGAGCATGCGTTGCAGCCCGGTGGTGCAGATGCCTCCCGCTTGCTCGACGATGAAACCGACCGGATTGGCTTCGTACAACAGACGCAGGCGGCCGGGCTTGCTGGGGTCCTTGGTGTCCTTCGGGTACATGAAGACGCCGCCGCGCGTCAGGATGCGGTAGGCTTCGGCGACCATCGAGGCGATCCAGCGCATGTTGAAATCCTTGCCGCGCGGGCCGTTCTTGCCGGCGAGGCATTCATCGACATAGCGTTTGACAGGCCACTCCCAGAAGCGTTCGTTCGAGGCGTTGATGGCAAACTCCTGCGTGTCCGCAGGAATTTTCATGTTGGGATGGGTGAGGATGAACTCACCGACCTCCCGGTCGAGCGTGAAGCCATTCACGCCGTGGCCGGTGGTCAGGATCAGCAGCGTCGATGGACCGTACAGCGCAAATCCGGCGCAGATTTGCTGCGTACCGGGTTGCAGGAAATCTTCCAGCGTTGCATCTTCGCCAGGCTTGCTGGTGCGGAGGATCGAAAAGATGGTGCCGACGGTGATATTCACGTCGATGTTCGAGGAGCCATCCAGCGGGTCGAAGACCAGCAGGTATTTGCCGCGCTTCTTGCCGGCGGGAATCGGGTAGATGTCGTCCATCTCCTCGGACGCCATGGCGGCAAGGTGACCAGCCCATTCGTTCGATTTGATCATCACGTCGTTGGAGATCACGTCGAGCTTTTTCTGCACCTCGCCCTGCACGTTCTCTTCGCCGGCGCTGCCGAGCACGCCGATCAGCGCGCCCTTGGAAACGGCATTGCTGATGACCTTGCAGGCGGTGCCGATATCGTTGAGCAAACCTGAAAAATCGCCGCTCGCGCCGGAGACATGCGATTGTTCCTCGATGATGAACTGGGTCAGGGTGGTGCGTCCGTCTTGCATGCTGGGCTCCTGCGTGGATATTCGAAAAGGCGAATGTAGCCGCAGTGCAGCATCAGGTACAGACAGGTTTTCTTATCGTCAGGATAAGCTGAGGCAATTCCTGTTCGGGCGTGCGTGTGATTATCCCGGCCGGCCACCCAGCAAGGCTTTGAAATTCGCCAACCGGGCATTTCCCGCCGTCTTGTCGAAACTCGGCGCTGACGTGACGGCACCTTCGTGCTTGATGTCGTCGCCCATCTCGGCGACGAAGCGCGAAACGGAGCGTTCGACGATTTCGCGGCCCTTCTTGCGCTTCGCGCACCAACTGATGTTCAGGCTCATTTGCGCGCGCGTGATGCCGACATACATCAGCCGACGTTCTTCCTCAATGTTGCCGGCGTCGATGGACTCGCGATGCGGCAGTGAGCCTTCTTCGACGCCGACCAGATGCACGTGGCGGAATTCCAGCCCCTTGGCCGCGTGCAGCGTGGCGAGTTGGACGGCATCGACTTCGCCGTCCTGCTTGTCGAGCAGGGTGATGAGGGCGACTGTCTGGGCCAGTTCGAGGAGGTTCTTTTTCTCCTCTTCGCCCTTGGCGGCGAGCCAGTCGACGAATTCGCGCAGATTGGCAGCGCGCGTCTCGGCATCGCGAACTTCCTGGGTTTCAAACAGCCAGGCTTCGTAGGCGATGGCTTTGATCAGGTCGGCCAGGACCTGCCCGGCGGGTTCGTGTTGGGCGCGATATTCGATGCGGTTGATGAAGTGGCCGAACTCACGCAGGGTGGCGAGTTGCGCGGACTTGATGTCGTGCTCAATGCCTGGTGCGAAGATCGCCGCAAACAGGCTGATGTGGCGTCGCCCGGCAGCCTGCCCGAGCGCTTCGAGCGTGGTATTGCCAATGCCGCGCTTTGGCGTGGTGGCGGCACGGATGAAAGCGGGGTCGTCATCCGGGTTGGCAATCAGTCTCAGGTAGCTGGTCAGATCCTTGATTTCGGTCTTGTCGAAGAAAGACTGTCCGCCAGAGAGGACGTAGGGCGCCTTGTGGGTGCGCAGTTGCTGTTCGAACAGGCGCGCCTGAAAGTTGCCGCGATAGAGGATCGCGTAGTCGCTCCATTTGCCGCGCGTCTCGAATTTGTGCGCCATCAGGCGCGTAACAACCCACTCGGCCTCATGCGCATCGTCGCGGCAGGCCATCACACGGATCATGTCGCCATGCCCCTTGTCCGACCAGAGTTTCTTGTCGAACAACTTGGGGTTGTGCCTGATGACACTGTTGGCGGCTTTGAGGATGCGCGTCGTCGAGCGGTAGTTCTGTTCCAGTTTGATGACCTTGAGGCGCGGATAGTCGATCTGCAACTGGCGCAGGTTCTCGACGTCCGCGCCGCGCCAGGCGTAGATCGACTGGTCGTCGTCGCCCACCGCGGTAAACGCGGCACGCTCGCCGGCCAACAGGCGCATCAGGCGATTCTGGCAGCGATTGCTGTCCTGGTATTCGTCGATCAGCAGATGCCAGATGCGCGAACGCCAGCGCTGCGCCACTTCCTCGTCCTGTTCGAGCAGTTGCACCGGTTTCATGATCAAGTCGTCAAAATCGACCGCCTGATAGGCCTTCAAGCTTCTTTCATACTCGACATAGACGCGTTGCGCACCGGCTTCGAGATCGTCGGCGGGGGCAACCTCGTCCGGGGCGAGCAGGGCATTTTTCCACAGCGAGATGCGCTGCTGAATGAGCTTTACCCGTGTCTTGTCGGCATCTTTCAGTAGCTCGTTGAACAGCCCGGCGGTATCGCTGGCATCGAGAATGGAAAACCCGGGCTTGAGGCCGATGGCGCGGGCTTCCATGCGCAGAAATTTTGCGCCGAGGGCATGGAAGGTGCTGATGCTCACTTCCTGTGCGCGTTCTCCGACCAGTTTCGCCGCGCGCTCGCGCATCTCGCGCGCGGCTTTGTTGGTAAAGGTGATCGCGCAGATTTGATGCGGCGCCATGCCGCACTCGCCGATCAGGAAGGCGATTTTCTGTGTGATGACGCGTGTTTTGCCGCTGCCCGCGCCGGCAAGGACCAGCAAGGGGCCATCGAGATAGCGGACCGCCTCGCGCTGGGGTGGGTTCAGGCCGTGCATGTTTTCTTGATCGTCGAACAGCTTGGGGAGAGGAGGGTGGGGTACGCCGGGAACGGAATTTCGTTTGTCAAAGAAGCAAAGTCGTGCGCCAGAAACAGGAAACGCGTCTAGAATTAATCGCAGGTGTTCGGGTTGCGGCTGCCCGGCAATACCGGCAAGGAAACCTTGCCTGTTTACCCTCCAGCCAAGCGCTCCGAACTCACAGTCACCGGATTATCGCCTACGCTTGAGTCTACGCGGCGCCAAGCAACGCCCAGGACAGCGTCAGGACGGTCTGGAGTCTGCAGGGGAAGCAAGTCGGATCATTTATATAAGGTAAAGCAAATGAAAAAATCCATCTATATGGTTGCTCTGGGTTCTGTCCTCGCGATCACGACCAGTGCCGCTTATGCTGCAAAAGATCGGACCGGCGCCGAGGTGGTCAAGGCTGTGTGTGCGAATTGCCACGATACGGGCAAAGATGGCGCGCCGAAAATTGGCGATCTTGCCGCTTGGGGTCCGCGCATGTCGCAGGGCATCAAGACGCTGACGACCCATGCAGCCAAGGGCTACCGTGGCATGCCGGCTCATGGCGGCGAGATTAGCGTGACGGATATCGAGTTGTCGCGTGCCATCGTCTATATGATCGCGCCGAAAAGCGTGGCAAGCGAGGGCTTGAATACCCCGATGGCGATTCCAAAAATCAGCGGCAAGGATTTGTATGCCCAGCGTTGCCAGGAGTGTCATGCAGCAGGCAAGGATGGGGCGCCTAAAACCGGCGATGTACAAGCCTGGGGGCCGCGGATTGCCAAGGGCATGGATGGGCTGACATCCAGCGCAGTGGCCGGTCACGACAAGATGCCTGCCCGTGGCGGCCTGGCGAATATCAGCGATGCCGAGGTCAAACTGGCGATCGAGCATATGGTGGCCAAGGCTTCGGATACCTACGCGAAGCAACAGACCAAGCCGAAGCGCTGACGCACCCGTTGCAATTACACTGCGGGCGGTATGGCGTAAGGCCGCCCGCTATTTCATGGATGGGGAGCGACGGCGCGCCGGACTGATTGTGTCGCTCAGTGCGCTTGGTCCCAGTCAGCCCCATCACCGACTTCTGCCAGTAACGGAACCGCCAGTTTTGCCGCCCCAGCCATCAGTTGCGGCAGGGTGCGCTTTACCGTTTCAAGCTCGTCGTCCGGCACTTCGAGTACCAGTTCGTCGTGCACTTGCAGGACCAAACGCGCTTGCAGGCGTTCGCGATCCAGCCAGTCCTGTACCGCAATCATCGCCAGTTTGATGATGTCGGCGGCCGTACCCTGCATCGGCGCGTTGATCGCGGCGCGCTCGGCGCCCTGGCGGCGGCCGGCGTTTGAGGAACGGATGTCCGGCAGCCAGAGCCGGCGACCGAACACGGTTTCGACATAACCGCGCTCTTTCGCTGCCGCGCGGGTTTCTTCCATGTAGCGCGCGACGCCGGGGTAGCGTGCGAAGTAGCGATCCATGTAGGTCTGCGCCGACCCGCGATCCACGTCGATCTGCTTCGCCAGCCCGAAGGCGGACATGCCATAGATCAGCCCGAAGTTGATGGCCTTGGCGGCGCGACGCTGTTCGTTGCTGACTTCCAAGGGGGTAATCCCGAACACTTCCGCGGCGGTGGCGCGATGCACGTCATCGCCGCGTGCGAAGGCGTCGAGCAGGCCTTTGTCGCCGGACAGGTGGGCCATGATGCGCAGCTCGATCTGCGAATAGTCGGCGCTGACGAGACGGCATCCCGGCGGGGCGACGAAGGCGGCGCGGATGCGGCGGCCTTCCGGAGTGCGGATCGGGATGTTTTGCAGGTTGGGCTCGGACGAGGCGAGCCGGCCGGTGACCGCGACGGCTTGAGAAAAGCTGGTATGCACGCGACCGGTGGCGGGGTTCACCATCTTCGGCAGCTTGTCGGTGTAGGTACCCTTCAGCTTGGCGAGGGTGCGGTGTTCCAGCAGCCGCTTTGGCAGGGGGTAGTCCTCGGCGAGCTTGGTGAGCACTTCCTCGTCGGTCGAGGGCGTCCCCGAGGGGGTTTTCTTTACCACTGGCAGACCCTGCTGCGTGAACAGGATTTCGGCGAGCTGCTTGGGGGAGTTCAGGTTGAAGGGCTGGCCGGCCAGTGCGTGGGCTTCCTGTTCGATTGCCATCAGACGACGGCCGAGGACATCGCTTTGTTGCGCCAGCGATTCGCTGTCGATCAACACACCGTTGCGTTCCATGCGGAAGAGTATCCCGGCGACCGGCAATTCGATATCGCGATACAGGCAGGCCTGCCGGGATTCCGCGGCAAGACGTGGGGCGAGGGCATGATGGACGCGCAGGGTGACATCGGCGTCCTCGGCGGCGTATTGCGCGGCGCGTTCGATGTCGACCTGGGCGAAGGAGATGCGATTCACGCCCTTGCCAGTCACGTCGTCGTAGCTGATCGTCTTGAGCCCGCAGTGACGTTCGGCGAGCGAGCCGAGTTCATGCGATTGGTCGGATTCGAGGACATACGATTCGAGCAGCGTATCGTCGGCGATGCCGGCAAGGCGAATGCCATGGTTGGCGAAGACATGGCGGTCGTACTTGAGATGCTGGCCGACTTTCCTGTGCTGCGCCGACTCCAGCCAGGGCTGGAGTTTTTGCAGCGTGGCGGCCAAGGGTAGTTGTTCCGGCGCTCCAGCATAGGCATGGCCGAGCGGCAGGTAGGCGGCCTGCCCCGGTTCGATACAAACAGAGATGCCGACGAGTTGCGCCTGCAGCGGTTCGAGTGCGGTGGTTTCGGTGTCGAGGGCGACCAGTGCGGCGGCGTTTAAACGCGCAATCCAGTGGTCGAGCTGCGCTTCGGTGAGGATGCACTCATAGCCCGAGCGATCTGGTTCCGATGAAATTGCCGTCTCGCCAGCGCCGACTTTCTCGGTCGCCTGTGCGCCTTCCAGTTCGCGTTGCCAGGTCTTGAAATCCAGCTCCGCGTAGAGTGCCTTGAGCTGCTCGGCTGCGGGCGGAGCCGGCGTCAGATCGACTGCGCCCAGATCGAGGTCGCACGCGACAGTAACCAGTTTCCGGCCCAGCGGCAGGAAGTCGAGATGCTGACGCAAGTTTTCGCCGACCGCACCACCGATCTCGCTAGCATGGGCGACGATCTCATCCAGTGAGCCGTACTGAGCCAGCCACTTTGCGGCAGTCTTGGGGCCGACCTTGGGGACGCCGGGAACGTTATCGACCGTGTCGCCAATCAGGGCCAGGTAGTCGACGATACGCTCCGGCGGTACGCCGAATTTCGCCTTCACGCCAGCGCTGTCCAGCGTTTCCTCGCTCATGGTGTTGACCAGCGTGACGTGGGCATTGACGAGCTGGGCAAGATCTTTGTCGCCGGTCGAGATGATGCAGTCCTCGCCGCGCGAACTGGCCTGGGCGGCCAGCGTGCCGATCACGTCGTCGGCTTCGACGCCGGGCACGCACAAGAGCGGCCAACCGAGCGCGCGGATGCAGGCATGCAGCGGCTCGATCTGGGCGACGAGGTCCTCGGGCATCGGCGGCCGCTGCGCCTTGTAGGCGGGGTACCAGTCGTCGCGGAAGGTTTTGCCCTTGGCGTCGAAGACGACGGCGCGCTGGTCGGCGGCTGGATAGTCGGCGAGCAGTCGGCGCAACATGGAA
Organism: uncultured Methyloversatilis sp.; assembly: GCA_964488825.1. Classification (GTDB taxonomy): domain Bacteria; phylum Pseudomonadota; class Gammaproteobacteria; order Burkholderiales; family Rhodocyclaceae; genus Sulfuricystis. The sequence goes on from CAZAWN010000035.1 coordinate 11,634, forward strand.
AGCACGCCCTTGATCGCCCCGGTCGGGGCGTTGCTGCGGCTGCGCAGGTCGGGCAGCGCGTGAAAAGCGCGGTATAAATACGAAGAACCGTCAACGAGCAGGAGCATGGCATGAGCGTGAAAGACAAGTTGCCGAAGATCGCCGACCCGCGGCTGGCCGCGCCGGCAACCTCGGCCCGCGAGGCGTGGCGGGTGTTCGGCATTATGTCAGAGTTCGTCGAAGCGACCGAGCGCCTGGCCGGCGTGCGACCGGCGGTGACGATATTCGGTAGCGCGCGCGTCCCACCTGACTCGCCTTACTACCAACTCACCGAGCGTATCGCCCGGCTGCTTTCGGACGCCGGCTTCTCGGTGATCTCCGGCGGCGGCCCCGGCGTGATGGAAGCGGCCAACAAAGGCGCGTTCTACGGGAAAAGCCCCAGTATTGGCCTGAATATCCAGTTGCCGATGGAGCAAAAAAGCAATCCCTATCAGGATATTTCACAAAGCTTTCGCCATTTCTTCGCACGCAAGTACATGTTTGTGCGCTTCGCCGCCGCCTACGTGGTGATGCCCGGTGGCTTCGGTACGCTGGACGAACTGCTCGAAGCGCTGACCTTGATCCAGACCGGCAAAACGCCGCGCATGCCGGTGATCCTTGTTGGCGACGGCTTCTGGAACGGCTTGGTCGATTGGCTCCGTGAGCGCCTCGTTGCGGAAGGCATGATCGACCCCGCAGATATGGATCTGCTTCAGCTCATCGATGAACCGGAAGCGATTGTTGCGGCAATCCTTCGGCACCACGAAACGCGCAGCTTCGAGCGCATTCCCGCCGAGCACGATTTGCTGCTGAATTTGTAGTTAGAATGAGCCCATCCAACTTGGGAAACATCATGCGCCGCAAACTACTCCCCCACCTCGTTGCACTGTGCTGTAGCGCCCTTGCGCTACATGCCGCCGCCCAGCAGCGCCCCGCCGACCTGCAGCCCTTGCCCGAACCGCCTCCGCCGCCGGGTATGCCGGATGCTTCGTTCGAACCCCAGGTCACGATTCGCAAACAGGGCGAAGATCGCGTTGAGGAGCATCGCGTCAATGGCAGACTCTATATGATCAAAGTAACGCCGCCGCACGGCACCCCTTACTACCTGATTGACCGCAAGGGTGATGGTTCGTTCTCTCGCGACGAAACGGGCGTGGGGGACAAGGGTATTTCCGTGCCGATGTGGGTGATCCACTCGTTCTGATGCGCTGACGCCTGCATGCAAGCTCGTTACTTACCCGCAGCCCGAGGCGTTTTCTGGCTGCTTGAAGGCTTCCGCCTGTTTCGCCGCAACCCGCCGCTGATCACGGCATTGACGCTGGTGTACCTGCTCGTCGTGCAGTTGCTGGTGGCTTTGCTGCCGGGTATCGGCCCCATTTTGCTGCCGCTGTTGCTGCCGGTCATGACGCTGATTGTCGCCAACGGCTGCCGCCTCGTCGATCTGGATCGCCGGCCGGACAAGGCCGGCTTGCTGCATGGCATTGCCGGCAACTTTCCGGCCATGCTGCGCCTGGGAGGCTGGCAGTTGCTCGGCGCTGTCCTGGTGATTCTCTTCAGCATGCTCCTCAGCGGCGGCGAAGACCCCTTGCCTGCCTCGCTGGCGTTGCCCGGAACGCCGAACATGGGTGAAGGTTTGCCGGGCGCCGAAGAGGCCGCTGCCGATGCGGCGGCGCAGGCCGCCATGTTGAGCAAGATGCTGCAGGTGTTGCTGGTCGCGTCGCCCTTGATCGTCGCCTTTTGGTTTGCCCCGTTTCTCGTCGGCTGGGATCGTGTTGCGCCCCTCAAGTCGCTGTTTTTCAGTACCGTGGCGAGCTTCCGCAACTGGCGCGCGATGGCGATGTTTTCCCTCGCTGCGGTGGTGGTGGCGGGCGTATTGCCCGGTATCGTGCTGATCGTCATCGGCCAAATATCCGGCATGGCGCTCTCTGCCGCTTTCGTCGCCCTGCGCATGATCCTGGTGTTCCTGGTTGCGCCGGTGCTGACTGCCAGCATCTACGCGAGTTATCGCGACATTTTTCACTCCCCCGTCGATACGAATGCTTGACCCCGGCACTCCGCTGGGGATTCTTGGCGGTACTTTCGACCCCGTCCATCTGGCCCATCTCGCGCTCGCTCGCGCCGCTGTCGACCGGCTTGGCCTGGCCCAGGTACGCTGGATACCCGCCGGCCAACCGCCTCATCGCGCGAGGCCGCTCTCGGCGCCGACGCATCGGCTCGCCATGGTGAATGCAGCGATGGCCAACGAAACACGGTTTGCGCTTGATCCCGGCGAAGTGGCGAGCACTGCACCCAGTTATACCGTTGATACTCTGGAACGTCTGCGTCGCGAACTGGGGGAGTCGCGTCCATTGGTATTGCTGATGGGGGCGGACGCTTTTCGCGGCTTGCACACCTGGCATCGCTGGGAGGAAATCTTGACTCTTGCGCATATCGCCGTGGCTACGCGCCCGGGTTTTCCCCTGCAGGATTTCGCCCCGCCGCTGACGGAAAAGTTCGCCCTGTGCCGTCTCGCCAGCGCCGACTTTGGGTACGCACCCGCCGGCGGGATTTATCCTTTCGAACTGGTGGCCGGCACGGTCTCGGCCACCGAGGTACGCGCGCTGATCGCTGCGGATGCATCGGACGAGCGCCTTCGCGCCTTGTTGCCCGCTCCGGTTCTCGACTATATTCGTCAACATAAACTCTATCGCGGCTAACTCATGGATATTCGCAAACTTCAACGCATCGTCGTCAATGCACTCGAAGACATCAAGGGCAAGGAAATTGTCGTCATCAACACGCGCAAGCTCTCCGACATGTTCGCGCGTATCGTCGTCGCGACCGGCGATTCGAACCGACATGTTCGCGCGCTGGCGAAAAGCGTGGAAGACAAGGTGCGGGAAGCGGGCGGCGAGATCCTCGGCGTCGAGGGCGAGGAGGGTGGCGAATGGGTGCTGGTCGATACCGGCGACATCGTTGTTCATGTGATGCAGGCGGCGACGCGCAAGCATTATGATCTCGAATCGCTCTGGCAGACCAAACCCAAGCGTGCCGCCAGCCCTACGGCAAAACCGGATAACGAGTGAAGCTGATCGTGGTTGCCGTCGGGACGCGTCTGCCGGACTGGATGAATGCCGGTTTTGCCGAGTACGCCAAGCGTATGCCGCGCGAAATGCCGCTTGAACTGGTCGAAATCAAGCCCGAGCCGCGTACTACCGGAAAGACCGTCGAAGCGATGATGGCTGCCGAGGCCAAACGTATCGAAGCTGCGCTGCCGCCGCGCTGCCGTCGCATTGCCCTCGATGAGCGCGGTGCGACGCTCGATACCCGCGCCCTGGCAAACAAATTCTCAGACTGGCAAGACCATGGCGACGATGCCGCCTTCCTGATCGGTGGGCCGGATGGTCTGGATGGCGCCCTCAAGCAGGGGGCGCACGAGACCCTGCGCCTGTCCGCGCTCACCTTGCCGCATGGGCTGGCGCGCGTGGTGCTCGCCGAAGCCTTGTATCGCGCGCACAGCCTGCGCAGCGGCCATCCCTATCATCGGGACTGAGCCATGTCGCCTCCAATAAAAGCGCGCATCTATCTCGCCTCGCAAAGCCCGCGCCGGCGCGAACTGCTGACGCAGATCGGCGTGCGCTTCGACCCGTTGCCGTTTCGCGGCGGCGCGCGACAAGACCCCGAAATCTGCGAAGACATGCGCTCCGGCGAGACGCCCGAAGACTATGTTCTGCGCGTGGCGGCGGCCAAGGCTCGCCATGGCATGCGTCTGGTGAATTCTCGACACTTGTTGCCACATCCGGTGCTGGCGGCCGATACGACGCTTGACGTGGATGGCGATGTTGTCGGCAAGCCAGGCCACGATAGCGAGTCCGTGGCAATTCTCAAGCGTCTGTCGGGGCGCACGCATCGCGTCCTCACGGCCATCGCCCTCGGTGCCGGCAGTAGCGGGAGCGAGGAGCGTTTTGCCACCCGACTTTCGGTCAGCGAAGTACGCTTTCGCAGTCTCGATGAGGAGGAAGTCCGGCGCTATGTCGCCACGGGCGAACCGCGCGACAAGGCTGGCGCCTACGGCATCCAGGGCGCCGCGGCGATCTTCGTCGAAGAGATCCGCGGCAGCCATTCCGGCATCGTCGGTTTGCCGCTGTGCGAAACCGCCCTGTTACTACGCGAATTCGGCTACCCGATATGAACATCGTGCACAAAGTCTCCCTCCCCTTCAAGGGGCGGGTTGGGGATGGGTGGGTAACACCATGAATCAAGAGTTTCTGATCAATATCACGCCGCAGGAAACCCGCGTCGCGCTGCTGGAGCAAGGCGCCGTGCAGGAACTGCATGTCGAGCGCACCGGCGGGCGCGGTATCGTCGGCAATATCTATCTTGGCCGGGTGGTGCGTGTGCTGCCCGGCATGCAGTCGGCCTTCGTCGAGGCCGGTCTCGAACGCACCGCTTTTCTGCACGTGGCCGACATCTTTGGCGAGAAAAATGGCAATGCCCGTCCGATCGAACGCCTGATCGTCGAGGGCGAAACTCTGATGGTGCAAGTGCTGAAGGACCCGATCGGTACCAAGGGTGCGCGTCTCGCGACGCAGATTTCGCTGGCCGGGCGCATGCTTGTCTATCTGCCGCAAGAGAAGCATATCGGCATCTCGCAGAAAATTGCCGACGAGGTCGGTCGGGAGCGCTTGCGTGAGCGCATCCAGCGGCTCCTGCCTGCCGACGAGGAGGGCGGCTTCATTGTCCGCACGATGGCAGAAAATGCTTCGGATGAGGAATTGGCGGCCGATATCGCCTACCTGCGGCGACTCTGGCAGGAAATCAGCCATCGCCGCAAGAATGCCAGCGCTCCAGCCATGCTGCACCATGACCTGACACTCGCCCAGCGTGTGCTGCGCGATCTGGCCGGTCCCGAGACGGCACGCGTCGTCATCGACTCGCGCGAGAACTATCAGAAACTTTCGACTTTCGCCCAGGAGTACATGCCCCAGCTTGCGCCCTTGTTGAAGCATTACACCGGCGAACGACCGCTGTTTGATATGTATGCGGTAGAGGACGAGATTCAGAAGGCGCTCGCCCGCCGCGTCGATCTGAAGTCCGGCGGCTATCTGATCATCGATCAGACCGAGGCGCTGACCACCATTGATGTCAATACGGGCGCTTACGTCGGCACGCGCAATTCGGGTAGCGCCAGCAATTTCAGCGACACCATTTTCAAGACCAACCTTGAGGCGGCGCAAACCATGGCGCGTCAGTTGCGCTTGCGCAACCTCGGCGGCATCGTGATTGCCGACTTCATCGACATGGAATCGCCCGAGCACCGCAATGCCGTACTCACCGAACTCCACAAGGCGCTAGCGCGCGACCACACGCGCGTTACTGTCAACGGTTTCACCCAGCTCGGCCTGGTCGAAATGACGCGCAAACGCACGCGCGAATCGCTGACACAGGTGCTTTGCGAGCCTTGTCCCACCTGCGGCGGACGTGGCGTGATCAAGACGACGCAGACCGTCGCCTACGAGATACTGCGCGAGCTGCTGCGCGAAGCCCGCCAGTTCGAGGCGCGCGAACTGCGTCTGCTGGCCGCGCCGGCGGTGATTGATCTTTTCCTGGAGGAGGAGTCGCAAGCGCTGGCGATGTTGTCCGATTTCGTCCGCCGGCCGATTTCCTTGCATCCGGAACCGAGTTACACGCAGGAGCAGTACGACATAGTGTTGATGTGACCACCACCCGAGGAGAAAATGATGACAACAGAGAGCCGCAATCCGGAATTCGACAGCTTGTTTCCCGCCGCACAGATGAATCGTCGCGGCTTCGTTGCTACCGCGCTGGGTGTCGGCTTCGCGCTCGCCGCCCAGCCGATCATGGCGCAAACCGCCATCAAGACCGATACCGACGGCCTGACGGCCGGGGAAATCAAAATTGGCGACTTGCAGGCCTACCGCGCCATGCCGGCCGGTGGCATGAATCTTCCGACGATTCTGGTCGTTTCGGAAATCTTCGGCGTCCATGAATACATCGCCGATGTCTGCCGCCGCCTCGCCAAGCTGGGCTATCTTGCCATTGCCCCCGAGCTGTTCTCCCGCTACGGCGATCCCCGCAAATACACCGTCGTTGCCGATCTCTACGCGGCCGTTGTCGGTAAGGTGCCTGACAAGGAAGTGGCGGCCGATCTGGACGCCTGCGCCAACTGGGCGAAAGCCAACGGCGGCGACCCGACGCGCCTGGGCATCACCGGCTTCTGCTGGGGCGGTCGCCAGACCTGGCTGTACGCCGCGCACAACCCCAACGTCAAGGCGGGCGTCGCCTGGTATGGCCGCATCGACGGCGAAGTCAACGACCGTACCACGCGCTGGCCTCTCGATATCGCTGGCGAGATCAAAGGCGCGGTGCTCGGCCTTTATGGCGGCAAGGATCAGGGGATTCCGCTTGAAGATGTCGAATCGATGGAAATGGCGCTGAAAAAAGCCGGCGGCAAGTCGCAGATTCACATCTACCCCGATGCGCCGCACGCCTTCCACGCCGACTACCGTCCGACCTACCGCAAGGACGCCGCCGACGACGGCTGGAAACGTCTGCAGGCGTGGTTCAAGCAACACGGGGTATAAGGCTTCCCCCATTGGCGGGACAGCTGTGCCGTCCCGCCAGCGCCGAGTTTCAGCGCGCCACCGGCAGGTAGTCGGAGACGTTTTCCCAGCGGCCGTTCCTGATCTGCGCGATGCGCACCTGGCGCAGGGCGAGATGGTCTGTTGCGGAGAGCGTGATGGTCGGACCGCCGAAGAAATCGCGGGTGGTTTGCAGTTTTTCCAGGGCGGCGGCGACATTCTTCGGCGTTGGCTGCGGGCCGGCGGTGTGCAAGGCGCGCACGAACAGGTCGGCGCCGATCCAGGCGAAAACGTCCCAGGTGTTCGGTTCGGTCTTGAACTTCTCCTTGTAGCGGTTGACCCAGTCGGCCAGGGCGCGGTTGCCGCCGTCGGCATAGGGGTGGGGCAGCAGCACGACGCCGTAGAGTCCATCCATCGCCGCACCGCCCAGTTGATGCACTTGGGCGGTGTAACCCGAGGCGGTGACCAGCATGGGTACATTCCAGCCGGAGCGGCGCGCTTCCGTGTAGGCGCCGATGGTTTCGCGCACCACGGTGGCGAGTACGACGAAATCGCAATCGGCGGCCTTGAGACGGGCGATCTGGGCGGCGAAGTCGGTGGCGCCGCGCTTGTAGCTGGTCTGTGCGCACCAGGCGAGGCCCAGTTCGCCGAGCAGGCCTTCCATGCCGCGCAGCACCTCGCGGCCCATGTCGTCGTCCTGGTAAAGAATGCCGACCCGCTTGAAGCCCTGTTCCTTGATCAGATGGCGCGCGGCGGGCGGCACCGAGAGTGTGTAGGAGGGGCTCATGCCGAACTTGAGCGGATGAACGGGTTCGTAAACGCTCGCCAGCGGCGCGCCGGGAAACAGGTGCAGCACCCCGGACTCCAGGAAGCGCGGCATGGTCGCCATGACCACCGGCGAGCCGAGGTTGTGCAGCGCCGCGAAAACGCCTCTGCCGAGCAGCTTTTCCGTCGCAAGCACGGCGCGCTTGGGGTCGTAACCGGTATCTTCGACCAGCAGTTTGATCTGCCGGCCATGCACGCCGCCCCTGGCATTCTCGTCGTCGAAACGCATTTGCGTACCGTTGCGGAAGTGCGTGCCGAGGGCGGCGAT
>CAZAWN010000036.1:0-18567 GCA_964488825.1 uncultured Methyloversatilis sp.
AAAAGAAAAGACCCTTGGCCAAAGGGGAGAAAGCCAAGGGTCTAATACCGCGGCTTGCGCCGAGGTACCCGCTCAGGGAGGAAAAGCGGGGGACGATTCGTCACCGTCCGCTTACTAAGATAAGTAGTTTATAAAAAAGTTCAAGTATTTTTTTGAAAGACACGCTCATGATCATCAAATCCGTATTTCCCGCCACGCGTTTGCGGCGCATGCGCCGCGACGAATTTTCCCGTCGCCTGATGCGCGAGTCGGCGCTTACTCCTGCCGATTTCATCTATCCGGTGTTTGTACTGGAGGGCGAAAATCGCGTCGAGGCGGTGGCTTCGATGCCCGGCGTGCAGCGTATGTCGCTGGATCGTCTGCTGCCGGTCGCCGAGCGGGCGCTGGAATTGGGCATTCCTGCCCTGGCCCTGTTTCCCGTCGTCGACAGCAGCAAGAAGACCCAGGGCGCCGAGGAGGCCTGGAATCCGGAGGGGCTGGTACCGACCGTGGTGGCGCAACTGAAAAAGACCTTGCCGGAGTTGGGCGTGATCACCGATATTGCACTCGACCCCTTCACCAGTCATGGGCAGGATGGCCTGATCGATCCCGCCGATCCGCGCGGCTACGTGATGAACGACGAGACGGTCGAAGCCCTGGTCAAGCAGGCGCTCACTCACGCCGAGGCCGGCGCCGATGTGGTGGCCCCTTCGGACATGATGGACGGACGGATTGGTGCGATTCGCGCTGCGCTGGACGGCAAGCAGCTGATCCATACGCGCATCCTCGCCTACTCGGCCAAATACGCTTCCAGTTTCTACGGCCCGTTCCGCGACGCCGTGGGGTCTGCCGGCAACCTGGGCAAGGGCAATAAATACACTTATCAGATGGACCCGGCCAATAGCGACGAAGCCCTGCGCGAGGTGGCGCTCGATCTGCAGGAAGGCGCCGACATGGTGATGGTCAAGCCGGGCATGCCTTATCTCGACATCGTGCGTCGCGTCAAGGACGAGTTTGGCGTGCCGACCTACGCCTATCAGGTCAGCGGCGAGTACGCCATGCTGAAGGCGGCGGCTGCCAATGGCTGGCTCGATCACGATGCGGTAATGATGGAGGCGCTGCTGTCGTTCAAGCGCGCCGGGGCGGACGGCATCCTGAGCTACTTTGCCATGGAAGCGGCAACACTGTTGCGGAAATGAACGGGCAAGGCAAGTTCGCTCGGGCGGTTGGCGTCTTTATCCGGCGACCGGTCTGGTGGCCGTTGCTGATTCTGTTCTGGTCGCTGGTGACCGCTGCCTCCTATGCATGGTATTTGCATGAACTCGAAGGCCATGCCTATGCTGCCGCAGTCCAGCGCGGACGATTGATCTTCCAGATGACCGAGACCTTGCGCGACTGGGTTGGGCAGAGTAGCCAGATGCGCGGATTTGCCGATAATTCGGCACAGATGACGCGAGAATTGGGCGAGTTGTTGCAAAAGACGAGAGATCGTGATTTGCGCATCCGCATCACGAGTCTGAAATTGCTCAATCCCGACAATGCCCCGGATGCGTGGGAGCAATCCGCACTGAATTCTTTCGAACAGGGCACGGACGAGAGGCATGGCCTGAGTGGCGTGGAATTTCGTTACATGGCGCCTTTGGAAACGCGCGAGTCGTGCATGCAATGTCACGCCCATCAGGGCTACAAAGTAGGCGATGTGCGCGGCGGGATCAGCGTGAGTTTCCCCGCCAGCTTTGTGGCGGATCTGGTGTCTGCACAGAAGCGTGTCTACATTCTCATTCACCTGGCTGCGCTGGCATCCATCGTTCTGCTGACCTGGGTGGGGCTCGAAGCTATTCGGCGACATGCCCTGGCGCTCGATGCAACGCGCGGCGAGCTGGTGGAAACCGAGAAAATGGCTTCCCTCGGTCGCATGGTGGCCGGGTTTGCCCATGAGGTGAATACGCCGGTGGGGGTGGCGGTGGGTGCGGTGTCACAGTCGCGCGAGTTGGTGGCAGAGCTGCATCGCCTGCTCGACCAGGAAGAGGTGACGGAGGAGGAGTTGCGCACGCGCATGAGCATGCTCGACGAGACCTCCGATCTGGCCTTGTCCAATCTGCGACGGGCGGCCGCCATGGTGCAGAGCTTCAAGCGCACGGCCGTCGATCAAACGTCGGAAGCTGCCCGGGAATACCGGCTCGACGAAGCGATTGACGACGTGATCAAAAACCTGCACAACCAGTTCAAGAATACTCCGGTCAAGATCGAAGTCGAGTGCGCACCCGGCATACGCCTGCAAGGGCAGGTTGGCGCGCTGGAGCAATTGCTGACGAATCTGATGAGCAATAGCCGCATCCATGCGTTTGCCGATGGCACGCAAGCCGGTTTGATCCGCATTGCCGCTGGCGTGACCGATGGCCGTGTGCTGATCGAGTATGCCGATAACGGGGCGGGTATGACGCCGGAAACGCTGAAGCAGGCGTTCGAACCTTTCTTTACGACACGGCGTGGCGCGGGGGGAAGTGGCTTGGGACTTTACATCGCCTACAATCTGGCGACACAGGTGCTGCGCGGAAGCATTGCCTGCGAGAGCGCTCCGGGCCAGGGTACGCGCTTTCGCGTCGAGTTTCCCGCTCACGTCATGACTGATAAAGGAGTCGCCGCATGAAGATCGTCCGCAAGCTCGCCACCGCAGCCGCTGCCGAATCGCGAGCGACGCCATGGAAAGTGCTGGTCGTCGATGACGAACCGGATATTCGCCGCTTGACAGCCTTGAATCTGCGGGACTTCGAGTTTGCCGGCCGGCCCTTGAAATTGATCGAAGCGGGTTCGGCGGCGGCGGCGCGCGAGTGTTTGCAAGAGCATCCAGACGTAGCGGTCGCGCTGGTCGATGTGGTGATGGAAACCGACGATGCCGGCCTGCGGCTGGTCGAGTACATCCGCACCGAACTCAATAATCGCATGGTACGTCTGGTGATCCGTACCGGGCAGCCAGGCGTAGCCCCTGAGCGCTTTGTCATCGACAACTTTGATATCGACGATTACAAGGACAAAACCGAGCTGACCGTGCAGCGTCTCTATACGTCAGTACGTACCGCCTTGAAAAGCTTTCGAGATTTGCAGACCATCGAGATGAACCGCATTGGTTTGTCACGCATCCTCGACGTGACCCCGGAGTTGTACAACCTGCATCTTGATCGCCTGGAAGATTATTTCCAGGGTGTGCTGATGCAAATCGTCGGGATTTGCAATTTGGGTCATTCCGGCATGATCTCGACCATCGACGGTCTGGTCGCGACGCTCGATGGCAAAGAGCTGCGCATCCGTGCCGGCGTGGGTGACTTGGGGAGCAACCCCGAGGGCGAGTTGCGCCGTCATGAGGTGGCCGAACTGTGTTCGCAAGCGGTGCTGAGTCACGAGGCGCCGGACGCGCTACGCCATGGCGCGATGGTGGTGCCGTTGCAGATCAAGGACGAAGTGCTCGGCTTTGTCTACCTTGAATCCGGCACGGAGATGACTCCCGCCGACAAGGAGTTGATTCATGTGATGGCCAACCAGTGTGCCGCTGCGCTGGATAATTTTCGTTTGCATCACAGCCTGGAAGAGTCTTACGACGAGGCCATCGACATGCTGGCTCAGGTGGCGGAGTTCAAGGATAGCGCCACCGGAGCGCACATTCACCGCATGCAGGAATACACCCGCCGCGTTGCGTTGGAGATGGGGTGTTCGAAGGAGGAGGCGGATGTGTATGCAAAGGCCAGTCGACTGCATGATGTCGGTAAAGTGGGCATACCCGATAACATCTTGCGCAAGCCTGGCAAACTCACCGAGGAGGAGTTCGCCGTCATGCGCCGGCACACGCGGATAGGCGACACGATTCTGGCGCGCAGCCCGACCTTGGCCCTGGCGCGGGTGATGGCCAAGTCGCATCACGAACGCTGGGACGGTACCGGCTATCCGGAAGGTATTGCGGGCGACGACATTCCCCATCCGGCGCGCATTGTCTCGGTTGCCGACGTGTTCGATGCGCTGGTCAGCGAACGTCCTTACAAGGGACCGTGGCAGGCGCAGCAGGCCGTCGATACGATCGAAAACGGCCGTGGCAAGCATTTCGATCCGCAGGTGGCCGATGCTTTCATGCGACTTTATCGGGGCGGTAAGCTGGATGACCTGATCACGGCAGCAACCCAGAAGTCGGCATTGGGGGCAAGCCTACCCTGAGGCGAATTCAGTCGAACAGGAAGGGCGCCTGACGGGCCCACGAGGCGAGCGGGTCGTCGCGAAAGCCGCTTTTGACGAAGCGGTGCAGGCGGCCAAGCAAGTGGCAGATCAGCAGGTCGGCATGGGCCGCACAATCGTGGTCGGCGGGCAGGGCATTCTGCGCCACGGCGATTCTGAGCGCTTGCTTGAGCGATGATTCAAGCCGCTCGAAGAGTTGATTGATGCGCGCTTGCAGGCGCGGATTCTCATGCACCAAGGCATCGCCGATCATCACCCGCGTCAGGCCGCGATTCTTGCCGGCGAAGCGCAGGGCGGCGGCCAGCATGAGTTCGATCTGCTTGCGTCCGTTGGCTTCATCGGCGGCAATCTGGCCGATCACGGAAAAAATGGCGTTTTCGATGAAATCGATCAGCCCTTCGAACATCCGCGCCTTGCTCGGGAAGTGACGATACAGCGCCGCCTCCGAGACGTCGAGGCGAGCCGCCAGTGCAGCGGTGGTGATCTTTTCGCCCTCGGGGTTTTCCAGCATCTCCGCGATGGCCTGCAGGATGCGGAGTTTGCGGTCGCCGTTCGTCATCGAGTTAATCCCGGTCGCCAAGGAGCCTGTAAGGAAAAGTTTCGACTGTCACTTCGACTTGATCAGGGTGCCGACACCCTCGTCGGTGAGGATTTCGAGCAACAGGGCATGCTCGACGCGGCCGTCGATGATGTGCACGCTTTTCACGCCGCTTCTGGCCGCATCGAGTGCAGAGCCGATCTTCGGCAGCATGCCGCCAGAAAGCGTGCCATCCCCCACCATCGCGTCGATCTCTTTCGGTGTCACGCCGGTCAGCAATTCGCCCGCCTTGTTGAGCACCCCAGGCGTGTTGGTCAGCAGCACGAGCTTCTCGGCCTGCAGAACCTCGGCGATCTTGCCGGCGACGACATCGGCGTTGATGTTGTAGGTTTCCCCTTGCGGGCCGACGCCGATCGGCGCGATGACCGGGATGAAGTCACCGGTATCGAGAAAGGCAATCAGGGTCGGATCAATGGCGGTGATCTCGCCGACCGAGCCGATGTCGATCATTTCCTCGGGTTTGTCCTTGTTGGGCAGCAGCAACTTTTTGGCGCGGATGAAGTTGCCGTCCTGGCCGGTCAGGCCGACCGCCTTGCCGCCATGCTGGTTGATGAGGTTGACGATTTCCTTGTTGACCTGGCCGCCGAGCACCATCTCGACGATGTCCATGGTCTCTTCGTCGGTGACGCGCATGCCCTGGATGAAGGTACCCTGTTTGCCGACACGCTTTAGAAGATCCTCGATCTGCGGGCCGCCGCCGTGCACCACGACCGGATTCATGCCGACCAGTTTGAGCAGCACCACGTCCCGCGCAAAGCAGTCCTTCAACTTCGGCTCGGTCATGGCATTGCCGCCATACTTGATGACGATGGTCTTGTCGAAGAAGCGTTTGATGTAGGGCAGGGCTTCGCCGAGGATTTTGGCCTTGGTGGTAGCCGGCAGGCTGTCGGTGGCTGGGGTGGTCATGGCGTCGGTCGGGGAAAGAAAAGACCCGCGGATTCTACTGCGGCACGTCTTGCGATGCCGTCACGCCAGCGCCGAGTTTTGCAAGCCGAGCATCAGGATGGCGTCGCGATTCGTCCAGGAGAAACAGGCCGCTGCGGCGTCGCGCCAGGGTAGCCAACGCCAGGCCCGATGTTCGCCGGGAGCGATTCCGACCGGGGTCGCCTCCGGTACGCACAGGCTGAAGACATGCTCGGTGTTGTGCGTAACGCCACTCGGGTAACGGTCGCGCCACTCCGCGAAAATTTCAAAGCAGTTGCTGAGTCGCCAGTCGATCAATTGATCTGGAAGGCAGGCGATGCCGGTTTCCTCTGCCACTTCTCTGGCCGCGGTTTGCTGCAAGGATTCGCCGGCTTCCTGGCTGCCGGTGACCGATTGCCAATAGCCGGGATGCGCCGCGCGATCAAGCAGCAGGAAGTTCAGTTGCGGATCGTGGATGAGTACCAGCACCGAAACCGGACGTTTCGTGCCTGCCATGGTTCACGCAATATCCGACAGCCAGTTGATGCCGTCCGCCTGCATGTCCACAAAGCACCAGAGGGGAATGCCCTGCTCGCGCCATTCGTTCGCCGCGTTTTCGAACACCTGCAGCGCCTGGACGAAGTCGGCCTCGGCGCGGCCGTGAATGCCGTCGCAATGTTCGAGGATCACCACATAGCCTTCGGCGGGCGCCCAGCCCAGGTCAGCAAGGCAATCCATCAAGGCATCCCAGTTGTGGCCAAACCATTCAGGAAAGCGCATTGCCCGCCCGACCGCTTCCAGCAGGGCGGCCTTGTTTTCCGCCTTGGTCAGATCGACGCGAAAGACGAAATAGCCGTTATGTTCTGCGGCAGCGACCAGCGCCTCCTCGCCGTCGAGCGGCATATGGTAGACGCCGGCATGCTCGACGCGGGACAGCAGTTGCGGGTAATTCATGGCGTGGTGTCCTGGACGATCTTCCGGAAGCTGCGATAGTGGTCGGCGGTATACCAGCAGGCGGCGGGCCGGGTGGTTTGCCCTCCGCCGCAGACGATGCGCCGTGCGCCGCGATGTTTGACGCCCGGGGTGCGCACGGTGTACTCGCGGTAATGGCCGCGCTTTTCCAGCGGCAGGAGTTTTTCGAAATTGTTGAAGACGATGCCGTCGCGCTTGTGCGGAAACGGCCCGCCCGCTTCGATCAGCGCCATCGTTTCGCGCCCCTCGGGGGGCAGCTTGTCACGCGAGATATCCTGCGCCTGAACGATCAAGCAGGCGCAGGACAGCAGTAGGCCGAGCAGTAGGCGCATCAACTCTTGCCGATCTCGACCTGGGTTTCGACCTTCTGGCGCAGGCGGATGTGCAGCTCGCGCAACTGCTTTTCGTCGACGCCAGAGGGCGCGTCGGTCAGCAGGCACTGGGCGCGCTGGGTCTTCGGGAAGGCGATCACGTCGCGGATCGACTCGGCGCCCGTCATCATGGTGACGATGCGGTCTAGACCGAAGGCCAGGCCGCCATGCGGCGGCGCGCCGTATCTGAGGGCGTCGAGCAGGAAGCCGAACTTCATGCGCTGCTCCTCCTCGCCGATACCGAGCGCCTCGAAAACGCGCGCCTGCACGTCAGCCTTGTGGATACGCACCGAGCCCCCGCCGATTTCCCAGCCGTTCAAGGCGAGGTCATAGGCCTTGGCCAGGCAGGCGCCTGGATCGGTCTTCATCAGTTCGTCGTGGCCGTCCTTCGGCGAGGTGAAGGGGTGGTGGCAGGCGCTCCAGCGCTTTTCGTCCTCGTCGTACTCGAACATCGGGAAGTCGACGACCCACAGCGGTTCCCACGCCTGGCCATTGACGTAGCCCTTCTCGTGGCCGATCTTGCTGCGCAGCGCGCCGAGGGCGTCGTTGACCACCTTGGTCTTGTCGGCGCCGAAGAAAATCAGGTCGCCGGACTGGGCGCCGGTGCGCGCGACGATGGTTTCCAGCGCCTTGGCGTGCAGGTTCTTGACGATGGGCGACTGTAGACCTTCCTCGTTGAGTTTGGTCGCGTCATTAACCTTGATGTAGGCGAGGCCCTTGGCACCGTAGATCTTGACGAATTCGGTGTAACCGTCGATCTCGCCGCGCGTCAGCGTCGCGCCGCCGGGGATGCGCAACGCGGCGACGCGACCACCGGAAGTTGCGGGTCCACTGAATACCTTGAAGGCGACATCGGCAACGGCATCGGTGACTTCCGTCAGTTCCAGCGTGACGCGCAGGTCCGGCTTGTCGGAGCCGAAGCGGCGCATCGCTTCCGCGTAAGTCATGCGCGGGAAGGGATCGGGCAGATCCACATTAATGGCGTCCTTGAAGACGTAGCGGATGAGTTGCTCGATGATGCCAGTGATCTCGGTCTCGTTCATGAACGAGGTCTCGATATCGACCTGGGTGAACTCCGGCTGACGGTCGGCGCGCAGGTCCTCGTCACGGAAGCACTTGGTGATCTGGTAGTAGCGGTCGTAGCCCGCCACCATCAGCAGCTGCTTGAACAGCTGGGGCGACTGCGGCAGGGCGAAGAACTGGCCAGGATGGACGCGCGACGGCACCAGGTAATCGCGCGCGCCTTCCGGCGTCGACTTGGTCAGCATCGGCGTTTCGATGTCGATGAAGCCCTTTTCGTCTAGGAAGCGGCGGAAAGCCATCGCCACCTTGTAGCGCAGCATCAGGTTCTTCTGCATCTGCGGGCGGCGCAGGTCGATGACGCGGTGGGTCAGGCGCACGGTTTCCGATAGATTCTCGTCGTCGAGCTGGAAGGGCGGGGTGGCGGCCGGGTTGAGGATTTCCACCTCGTGGCAGAGAATTTCGATCTCGCCGGAAGCCATGTTGGGATTTTCGGTACCGACTGGCCGGCGACGCACCTTGCCGACGATTTTCAGGACGAATTCGTTGCGCACCGCTTCGGCGAGCTTGAACATCTCGGGCCGGTCGGGATCGCAGACGACCTGGGCGATCCCTTCGCGATCACGCAGGTCGATGAAGATCACGCCGCCGTGGTCGCGGCGGCGATGGTTCCAGCCGCAGAGGGTGACGATCTGGTCGATATGGCTGGCATTGAGTTGGCCGCAGTAGTGAGTTCGCATGGGGAGTTTCAGCTTTCAAAAGTCGGCGCTGGCGGGACGGCAATCCTGCGCGCCGGAAGGTGGATCATTCGTTCTGGGCGATCCCGGCAAGATTGGTAGGCTGCCCATGGCGCCGCGGGGGAGAGACGACGCCCATGGAGACGATGTACTTCAGCGCGTCATCGACGCTGATGTCGAGCTCGATGGTTTCCGACCGCTTGACGAAAAAGAAAAAACCGTTGACCGGGCTGGGGGCGGTCGGAATGAAGACGCTGACATATTCGTCCGGCAACATTTCACCGATCTGCCGGGCGGGAGTCCCGGTCTGGAAAGCCACCGACCAGGCTTCCGGGTGCGGGTAACGCACCAGCAGCACCTTGCGGAAGGCTTCGCCGCTGCCGGAGAACAGGGTGTCCGAGACCTGCTTGACGCTGTAGTAGATCGACTTGACCACCGGGATGCGTGCCAGCAAACTCTCCCAGAACCGCACCAGTCGCTGGCCGACGATGTTGGCGGTCACCAGCCCGGTCACCAGCACGACCAGCACAGTGAGCAGGGCGCCGACGCCGGGAATGTTGAAGCCAAGCAGGTTGACCGGATGGATGGCCGCAGGCAGCAGAAGCAGCGACTGATCCATCAGGCCGACGATGGCGGTCAGCACCCACACGGTGATGACCAGCGGAATCCAGATCAGCAGTCCGGTGATGAAGTATTTTTTCAAGACGGGGAGTTAAGTCGGGTGGCTTTCAGGTGCACGCCGGGCAGGCGCCCGTACCGCCCTGGCAGGGGGGGGGATTGTCGGCCTTGGCTGCAGGGGCCGAACTGCCGCTCTTGAAGTCGGTCTGATACCAGCCGCTGCCTTTCAGCTGAAAACCGGCAGCGGTGAGTTGTTTGGCAAAGTTCTCGGTTTTGCATTCCGGGCAGGTGGTCAACGGCGCATCCGCCATCTTCTGCAAAACGTCCTTTTCGAAACCGCACTGGCTGCAGCGGTAAGCGTAGATCGGCATGTCTTTCTCCCAAAGAGCGCGGATTATATCGTCGGGCCGACGCAATGCTGGCCGGGGAAGCCATCAAATAGTTGTTCGGGCAGGGAAAATCAAGTCGGGAAGAAGCCTAGATACGTGCGATTGAGCGTGTCGCCCCAAAACAGGGCAAGGATGCCGGCGGCGGCGAGGTAGGGGCCAAAGGGAATCGGCACATTGCGGCCCCGCTTGGCCAGCACGATCAGGGCAACGCCGACGAGCGCGCCGACCAGGGAGGAAAGCAGGATCGTCATGGGTAAAGCTTGCCAGCCCAGCCAGGCACCGATGGCGGCGAGCAGCTTGAAATCCCCGTAGCCCATGCCCTCCTTGCCGGTGGCCAGCTTGAACAGCCAATACACGGACCAGAGGATCAGATACCCCGCGGCCGCTCCAATGACGGCATGCGCCAGCGAGGCGAAGATACCCTGCAGATTGATCAGCAGCCCCGCCCAGACAAGGGGAAGGGTAATGTCATCCGGCAGGAGCTGGGTGTCGAAATCGATGAAGGTCAGCGCGATCATGGCGGCGATGAAGCCCATGGCGCCGAGTGTCGCCAGAGAATAACCGAAGCGCCACGCGGCATAGGCGAACAACAGGCCGGTGAGCGCTTCGACGAGGGGGTAGCGCAGGCTGATCGGTTTGCCGCAGCCCTTGCAACGCCCTTTGAGCAGCAGATAGCTGAGGATCGGTATGTTTTCCAGAATGCCGATACGGTGGCCACAATGGGGGCAGCGCGAGCGCGGTGCGACAAGCGAGAGGGGCTCTGTGGCAGGCGAGGGCGAACCATCCAGTTCGGCGCACTGGTTGCGCCAGTCGCGTTCCATCATCAGCGGCAGACGATGGATCACGACATTGAGGAAGCTGCCAATCATCAGACCCAGCAAGGCGGCGAGTCCGGTCAGTGCGGCAGGTTCCATGAGCTGGTGGGGTGGCATGGCTTAGACAACGCCACCCAGTTTGAAGATGGGCAGATACATCGCCACGATGATGCCGCCGATCAGCACGCCCAGCACCACCATGATCAGCGGTTCCATCAGGCTGGACAGGCGCGAAACCGCATCATCCACTTCCGCCTCGTAAAAGTCGGCGACTTTGCCGCTCATGGCGTCGATCTGCCCCGACTCCTCGCCGATGGCCAACATTTGCAGAGCCATGTTGGGGAAGACCTGGGTGTTTTGCATGGCGATGGTCAGGCTGGATCCGGTGCTGACATCCGCCTTGATCTGGCGGGTGGCTTGCTTGTAGATGTAATTCCCCGAGGCGCCGCCAACAGAATCGAGTGCCTCGACCAGCGGGACGCCGGCTGCAAACATGGTGGACAGGGTGCGCGTCCAGCGTGCCAGGGTGGCTTTGCGGATCACCTCGCCGAAGATCGGTAGTCGCAGCATCAATCGATCCATGACAATCTGCATCTTCTCCGAGCGCTTCCACATATAGAAAAACGAGTAAAGGCTGATGCCGATGATGCCGAAAATGAAAAACCAGTTGGCGACGAAAAAGTCGGAGATCGCCATGACCATCAGGGTTGGACCGGGCAGGTCGGCGCCAAAGCTGGTGAACACCTCCTTGAATCTCGGCACCACGAAAATCATGATGACGGCTGTGACAATGAAGGCGACTACCAGCACGGCGATGGGATAGAACAGGGCGCTCTTGATCTTGGCGATGATCGCCTGGGTCTTTTCCTTGTAAGTGGCGAGGCGTTCCATCAATTGATCAAGAATGCCCGCCTGTTCGCCGGCTTCGATCAGGTTGCAGTAGAGGTTGTCGAAATGCAGAGGGTACTTGCGGAAGGCCTGGTTCAATGCCGCGCCGGTCTCCACCTCCGCTTTGATATCCATGACCAGTTTGCCCATGGCCGGATTGGCAGCGCCTTTGCCGACGATATCGAAGGCCTGCAGCAGGGGAACCCCGGACTTCATCATTGTCGCCATCTGACGGGTGAACAGCGTGACATCCTTGTCGGAGACCTTGCCTCTGGAGCGGGAAGACAGCTTCCCCACCTTCTCGACTTGAATGCCTTGCCGCCTCAAGGTGGCGCGTACGACGGTGGGTGACGCAGCACGCACCTGGCCGCGCACGATTTTGCCGCGCCGGTCTTTGCCTTCCCAACTGTATGTGTTCAAGCCGTCGTCGCGCTTCGCGGTTGCCATGCCTGCTCCATGCCGATTGATCGGGCGATGATGCCTTGCGGCAACGTTCTTGTAAAGACGGGATCGTCTGGAAAGTGGTCGAGATCCTGTCTGGCCATGCTCAAGCGGGTCGGCCGAGCAGCACTTCGAGTACGAAACGACTGCCCACGTAGGCGAGCAGCAGTACGCTGAAGCCCGTCAGCGTCCAGCGCAGCGCTTTGCGGCCGCGCCAGCCGTAGCGCCAACGGCCGAACAGCAAGGACGCGAAGATCAGCCACGAGAGCATCGCGAAGACGGTCTTGTGGTTGAACGGCAGTGCCTTGCCGAAAATCTGCTCCGAAAAGGCAATGCCCGAGGCCAGGGTCAGGGTCAGCAGGAAGAAGGCAATATGGATTAGCCGGAACAGCAATTTCTCCATCGTCAGCAACGGCGGCAGGCCGGCAAACAGGGGTGTCATGCGGCCGCTGTGCAAGCGCTTCTCGGCCAGCGCCATCAGGATGGCGTGTAATGCAGCGAGGGTGAATAAACTGTAGGCCAGCATCGCCATCAGCAAATGCAGGCGAAACGCTGAAGACCCGGCATTGGCCAGGATGTGCTGACTGGGGATCAGAAGCGGCAACAAGACGCACAGGGCCGCAATGGGCAGGCCAAGCATTTGTAGGCCTTCCATGCGCGCATAGAAGCTCTCGATCCAATAAAAAGCGACGGCCAGCCACATCATGAGCGAAAGCGCGATCGCGAAACCGAAGCGCGTCGCCCCGCTTCCGGGTTGATGGACCTCGCTGCCGAGCGTCATGCCATGCAGGATCAGTGCGACGACCAGCCAGGCTCGTTCCCAGCCGTGCAGTCCATGGACTGGCTGGTTCAGCACGGCGCCGCGCCAGCGGGTGCGCCAGAAATGCACCGCCAACCCTAAATAAGACAGGGCTGCCAGCGAATGGAGCCAGGGGGGCTGCAGTAAAATGGATTGCATCCAAGGAGTCTACACCAAGCCTATGCTCGACAATCTGACCCAACGCCTTGCCAAGGTCGTCAAGACTTTGCGCGGACAGGCCCGTCTCACCGAAGACAATATTCAGGAAATGTTGCGCGAAGTGCGCATGGCTTTGCTGGAGGCCGATGTGGCCCTCCCGGTGGTGAAGGAATTCATTGCCCGCGTCAAGGAAAAGGCCGTCGGCCAAGAGGTCATCGGCTCGTTGACCCCGGGGCAGGCCTTGGTTGGCGTCGTCCATGACGAACTGACCACCCTGATGGGCGGGGCGAAAGCCGAACTTAATCTGGCTACCCAGCCGCCGGCGATCATCCTTATGGCCGGCCTGCAAGGCGCTGGCAAGACGACGACGACCGCCAAGCTCGGCAAGTGGCTCAAGGAGCGGCAGAAGAAGAAGGTGCTGACAGTCAGCTGCGACGTCTATCGCCCGGCGGCCATCGAGCAGTTGAGGACCGTCTCCGCGCAGGCCGGCATTGACTTTTTCCCGTCCGAAGTGGGCCAGAAACCTGCGGAGATAGCCGCCGCCGCCCTGGATTATGCGAAGCGCCATTTCCATGATGTCTTGTTCGTGGATACGGCCGGCCGCTTGGCCATCGACGAAGCGATGATGACCGAGATTCGCGATCTGCACGCGCAGATTAAACCGATCGAGACCTTGTTCGTCGTTGATGCGATGCTCGGTCAGGATGCGGTGAACACCGCGAAGGCTTTTAACGAGGCCTTGCCGCTGACCGGCGTGGTGCTGACCAAACTCGACGGCGATGCGCGCGGCGGTGCGGCCTTGTCCGTCCGGCATGTCACCGGGAAGCCACTCAAGTTCGCGGGTGTCGGCGAAAAGCTCACCGGGATCGAGGAATTCCACCCCGAGCGCATGGCCAGCCGCATCCTCGGTATGGGCGACATTCTTGGCCTCGTTGAGGAAGCACAGCGCGGTGTCGATCAGGAGAAAGCGCAGGAATTCGTCAAGAAGATGAAGTCTGGCAAGGGCTTCGATCTCAACGATTTCAAGGCGCAGATCGGCCAGATGCGCAGCATGGGCGGCATGGGCGCCCTGCTCGAAAAACTGCCCGCGCAGTTCGGCGCCATGGCGCAACAGGCGGGCGGCGCGGTGGAGGACAAGGCGGTGCGCCGTATCGAGGGCATCATCAATTCGATGACGCCGAGCGAGCGCGCGAAACCGGAGCTCATCAAAGCCAGCCGCAAACGGCGCATCGCCACCGGCGCCGGCGTGCAGGTGCAGGAAGTGAATCGTCTGCTCAATCAGTTCGAACAGGCGCAGAAAATGATGAAACAGTTCTCCAAGGGCGGGATGGGCAAGATGATGCGTGTCGCCAAGGGCTTGATGGGGCGTGGCGGCATGCCGGGCATGCCCAGATAACGGCGTGCCGTCTGGCCAGCGCCGAGTTTTACTGCTGCTGCGCCGGAACGCCGCGCGGCGTCCAGGACCACTGTTTTTCCCACGCCGCGCGCACCATGTTCGGGTACTCCGGCCGGCCGAGGCTTCCGTTGTAGCGCCCCAGCGCTCGAAACAGGTCGCCTTTTTCGATATCGAGGTAGTGGCGCAGGATGGTGCAGCCGAAACGCAAGTTGGTGCGTAAATGGAACAGGTTGCTGTCCGGATTGCCGATCAGTCCGACCCAGAAGGGCATGACCTGCATGTAGCCGCGCGCCCCGGCGCTGGAAACGGCATGCTTGCGGAACGCGCTCTCCACCTGGATCAGGCCGAGCACAAGTTGCGGGTCGAGTCCGGCGCGCTGGGCCTCGTAGCGTGCTGCTTTGAGAAAAACCAGACGTTCCTCGCGTTCTGGCATGCGCCTTTCCAGACGCCGCGACATTTCCGCCAGCCACTCGATTTTTTCCTCGATGCTGTCGAAATGCGGTTCAGGCGTAGCGCGGTCGGCGACCGCGGCATGCAGCGCCGCTTGAACACTGGCGGCAAGGGGTTCGTATTGTTGTGCGCCGGCGCTGGCTTGCCCACTAAGGCACGCCAGCAAGGCGAACAAAATCAAGCGCATACTTTGGCGCGCGCCAGCGCGGCGATCTCGTGTAAGGGTACTTTCGTTGCAGCGCTGTCGCGGCGGTGCTGGTACTCGACCATACCTTCCTTTAGGCCGCGGTCGCCGATGGTGATGCGATGCGGGACGCCAATCAGTTCCCAGTCGGCGAACATCACGCCGGGCCGTTCGTCTCGGTCGTCGAGAATGACGTCGATACCTGTCTCGACGAGTTGGGCGTAAAGATCGAGGGCGGCCTGCCGCACCGCTTCGGACTTGCCCCAGCCAACCGGGCAGATGGCGACCGTGAAGGGCGCGATGGAGTCCGGCCAGACGATGCCCTTGCTGTCGTGGTTTTGCTCGATCGCCGCGCCGACCAGGCGCGTGACGCCGATGCCGTAGCAGCCCATCACCATCAGTTGCGGCTTGCCGGTTTCGTCGAGGTAGGTGCAGTTCATCGCTTTGGAGTACTTCGTGCCGAGGAAAAACACGTGGCCGACCTCGATGCCGCGCTGAATGGCCAATGCGCCCTTGCCGTCCGGCGACGGGTCGCCGGCGACGACATTGCGGATGTCGGCAACCTGATCGGGTTCCGGCAGATCGCGTCCCCAGTTGATGCCCTGGATGTGGAAGTCGATCTCGTTGGCGCCCGAAACAAAGTCGCTCATCTGCGCGACCGTGCGGTCGGCAACGACCTTCAGGGGCTTTCTGGTGTTGATGGGGCCGAGGAAACCCGGCGGACAGCCGAAGTGCTCGATGATTTCCGTTTCCGTGGCGAAGCGGAAGCCGTTGTCCAGACCGGCGATCTTGCTGGCTTTCACCTCGTTAAGCTCGTGATCGCCGCGCACCAGCAGCAGCCAGACTTCCGCTCCGAGCGGAGTGTCCGCGGCCAGGACGATGGATTTGACGGTCTGTTCGAGCGGAATGCCGAGCAGCTTGGCGACATCCTCACAACGTGAAGCGCCGGGCGTGGCAACTTTCTCTCTCGCCAAACTCGGCGCTGGCCGGACGGCACTGAGGGGGATCGCTTCCGCCAGTTCGATGTTGGCGGCATAGTCGGAGTCGGGGCAATACACCAGCAGATCCTCGCCAGTATCGGCGATCACCTGGAATTCGTGCGACAGCGAACCGCCAATCGCGCCAGTGTCGGCGCGCACGGCGCGGAACTTGAGGCCCAGACGTTCGAAGATGGCGATGTAGGCGGCGTACATCGCCTGATAGCTTTTCTCGGCGCCCGCTTCGTCGCGGTCAAAGGAGTAAGCGTCCTTCATGGTGAATTCGCGCCCGCGCATCACGCCGAAGCGGGGGCGGCGCTCGTCGCGGAACTTCGTCTGGATGTGATAAAAGTTCTTCGGCAACTGGCGGTAGCTGTGGATTTCACCGCGCGCGATGTCGGTGATGACTTCCTCGGAGGTCGGCTGGATGATGAAATCCCGGTCGTGGCGGTCTTTGACGCGCAGCAGCTCGGGCCCCATCTTGTCCCAGCGGCCGGTTTCCTGCCACAGTTCGGCCGGCTGGATCAGCGGCATCAGCAATTCGATGGCGCCGGCGCGGTTCATCTCCTCGCGGATGATCGCCTCGATCTTGCGGATTACCCGCAGACCCATCGGCATGTAGTTGTAGATGCCGCCGGCCAGCTTGCGGATCATGCCCGCGCGGGTCATCAATTGGTGCGAAACGACTTCCGCGTCAGAGGGGGCTTCCTTGAGGGTGGCGATAAAAAATTGGCTGGCGCGCATGACAAAACTTTCCTATGTGTGGCAACGAGTTGGCGATTTTACCTGCGACACTCGCTTTCCTCGGCCGGACGAATGTGGAACAATCGCACCCAGACAAATAGTTTGAGGTTTCATCATGCTCGATCGGGAAGGTTATCGCCCGAACGTCGGCATCATTCTGACCAATCAGCGCTACGAAGTTTTCTGGGGCAAGCGGATCCGCGAACATTCCTGGCAGTTCCCCCAAGGCGGGATCAAGAAAGGGGAAACCCCCGAGGAGGCAATGTTCCGCGAGCTGTACGAGGAGGTCGGGCTCAAGCCCGAGCATGTGCGCATCCTCGGCCGCACCCGCGATTGGTTGAGGTACGACGTTCCGAAACAGTGGGTTAGGCGCGAGTGGCGCGGCACGTACAGAGGACAGAAGCAGATCTGGTTTCTGTTGCGACTGACCGGACGCGACTGCGACATCAGCTTGCGCGCTACGGCCAAGCCGGAGTTTGACGCCTGGCGCTGGAGCACCTATTGGGTGCCGCTGGATTCGGTCATCGAATTCAAGCGTATGGTGTATGAGCAGGCGCTGACCGAGTTGGCGCGCCTGCTGTTCCATTCGCCCCTGCGGATTCCCGGTTGGCCAATGCCGATGGAGATGCCGCCGGATGCGCACGCAGAGGTTCTCGAACGATGAAGTACATCACGATGAAGTACGCCCCGTTTTTGTTGGCGGGATTGCTGTTGTCGGCGGCAGCCAGCGCCGCGTTGGGTTTGCGCGACGAAGATCCCGATGCTCCACGGTGGGAGGAGGAAGATCTCCTGCTTCCGGCTTTCCCCCAGGAGGCCAACCTGCGCGAGTTTTACGTGAGTGCAACCACTACGCACAAGTTCTTTATCGATGCCGCGACGCTGAGCGTCGGCAAGGATCGCGTCGTACGCTATACGCTGGTAGTGCGCACCAGCGGTGGCGCCACGAATGTCACCCACGAGGGCATGCGCTGTGAAACCCGCGAATTCAAGGTTTACGCAACCGGCCATCGCGACGGTAGTTGGGTTGCGGCGCGCCGCAGCGTATGGCGTCCGGTCGAGAACAAGCCGACCAACCGTTATCACGCAGCCCTCTCGCGTGATTTTTTCTGCCCTGTAGGCAATCCGATCTTTAGCGCCGACGAAGGGCGTGAGGCGCTGCGCCTGGGCAAGCATCCCAACGCCAACTAACCGGGAGTAGAACATGAGCCTTCTCGATCCGCTGATCCTGCAGTGCGACTTGGCGTTGCGCACGCTGTTTGTCAAAGCCCCCACGGCAAGGCCGATGCCGGGCGAAGGGCAACCCGAAGCCGAGATGGGCGATGCCGAACGTCGTCATGTGGCCGCGCTGATGCGTATCAATCATGTTGGTGAGGTGTGCGCTCAGGCGCTGTATGCGGGGCAGGCGTTTACCGCCGAGGAGAGCGCAGTGCGCGCTGCGCTGGAAAGAGCGGCCTGGGAGGAGACTGAGCACCTGAACTGGACCGAGCGTCGCATCGAAGAGCTTGGCGGCCGCAAGAGCCTGCTCAACCCGCTGTGGTATGCAGGCGCCTGGACCATCGGGGCGATTGCCGGACGGCTGGGTGATCCGGTCAGCCTTGGTTTCGTTGCCGAAACCGAACGTCAGGTCGAGGCCCATCTGGACGGTCATATGAGCCAGCTGCCCGCGAACGACCTGCGTTCCCAAGCCATCATTGACCAGATGAAAGCCGATGAGATAGCGCATGCCCAGATGGCTTTGAGCCATGGCGCGACCGAATTGCCCTTGGTTGCCAAGGGCGGCATGAAGCTTGCCGCAAAGTTGATGACAACGACAGCCTACTGGGTGTGACGGGAGTAACTCAGGCTTCGACGATTTCCCAAGTGTGAGTCATCGTGGCAGTCTTGCCCAGCATGATGGAGGCAGAGC
>CAZAWN010000037.1:0-18408 GCA_964488825.1 uncultured Methyloversatilis sp.
TGGGTGCGGCAGCCTTCGCGGCTGGTTTGGCAGCAGCGACTTTCTTGGGTGCAGCGGCTTTCTTCGCTGCCGGTTTTTCGGCAGCAACTTTCTTCGGCGCAGCAGTCGTCGCCTTCTTCGCAGCCGCCGGTTTCTTGACTTTCTTCTCTTCAGCCATCGAACACCTCCATGTCATGTTTGAGAAAGGAAACAAAAACAATCCGTTTGATACAGCGCGGATTATTCAGCAACGCCGGCGGGCCGGAATCGATGAATTCAAAGGCTTTCGCGAGCCACTTATGTTCGAAAGACGGTGGAAAGAAAAGTGGCTGGCGATCAGCTTTGCGTAACTATGGTAGTGACCTGCAATTGTCAATGCAAGATAAATTCTGCGCGCCATGCATTACAACGCTGAGCGGCGTTGCCGACTTGCCACGAGTTGCCTGTCAACCACCGCATCAGCATTGCAGGCGCGACCATTCGAAGTAAGGCCCCGGATCGGTCTTGCGCCCGGGAGCAATGTCGGCATGCCCGACGCAGGCCTGCAACGGGAAGCGCCTTTGCACGCTGTCGATCAAAGCGTTCAGCATCGCATACTGTGCGGGAGCGAATGGGCTGAAATCGTCGCCCACAAGTTCCACCCCCAAGGAAAAGTCGTTGCATCGGCTGCGCCCTTGCCAGCAAGAACGACCGGCGTGCCAGGCGCGCTCGAAACAGGAGACGAACTGAATCAGACGTCCATCGCGGCGGATCAGGAAATGCGCCGAGACATGATGGCCGGCAATGCTGGCGAAATAGGGGTGTTCTGCAGCGTCAAGCCGGTTGGTGAAGAAACGCTCAATCGCATCGCCGCCGAACTGGCCCGGTGGCAGACTGATCGCGTGAACCACCAGCAGACGTGGTTCGATGCCGGGCGGACGTGCATCGCAATTGGGCGAGGGAATGTGTTTCGCTCCGACGAGCCAGCCAGCAGGGTCGATTGAGCCCAAGGAACTACTGATCGGGTTCATTCAAACCTAGTCGCTCCATGCGGTAACGCAAGGAGCGAAACGTCACGCCGAGAATGCGCGCCGCGGCGGTACGGTTGAAGCGCGTTTTCTGCAGGGTATCGAGTATTGCCTGGCGCTCTTGCTCGTCGAGGAAATCCTGGAGGGGTTTCCCGGCGCTGCATGCCGTCTCGCCAGCGCCGACTTTGGCCGGTTGCAACTGCAGGTCGTCGACATCGATGGCCCCCGTGGTTTGCAACGCCAAGGCGCGTTCGAGAATGTTTTCGAGTTCGCGCACATTGCCGGGAAACGGATAGGTCTGCAAGGCCGCGATGGCCTGCGGCGTGATGACCGGCAGCGGTGTATGGCTGGCGGCAGCGAGCCGGTCAAGAATGCGCTCCACGAATTCCGGGACATCATCGCGACACTCGCGCAGCGAGGGCATGCGGATTTCAATCACGTTGATGCGGAAGAACAGGTCCTGCCGGAAGCGTCCCGCTTCCATCAACTGGCGCAGATTCTGGTGGGTGGCGCAAATGATTCGCACATTGACAGGCTCTTCCTGCGTTGCGCCCACGCGCCGGACATGCTTTTCCTGAATGGCGCGCAACAACTTGACCTGCATGGGCAGCGGCAGGTCGGCTACCTCATCCAGAAACAGGGTGCCGCCATCGGCAGCGTGGAAGAAGCCTTCACGCTCGCTTTCGGCGCCGGTGAAAGCGCCCTTGCGGTAACCGAAAAACTCGCTCTCCATCAGGTTTTCAGGGATGGCGCCGCAGTTCACCGCAACAAACGCCTTGTCGTGCCGCAAGCTTTCCTTGTGGATCAATCGGGCGGCGAGCTCTTTGCCGCTGCCCGACTCGCCGGAGATATACACGGGCGCCTCGCTGCGCGCGACCTTGGCGATCAACTGGCGCGCCTGAAGAATCGGTGCGGAATGCCCCAGCAGTGCGTGGGAGCGTTGCGCGGCGGCCTGTTTTCCGTCGGGCAGGGCCAGCGCGGACTTTACGAGAGTACGCAGTTGCGCCAGCGAAACCGGTTTGGCCAGATAGTCGAATGCGCCTGATTTCAAGGCGGCGACGGCATTCTCCGTACTGCCGTGGGCAGTAATAACGGCCACCGGCAGGGTCGGATGACGCGTCTCGATGTAGCGCACCAACTCAAGTCCGTCGCCGTCCGGCATGCGCATATCGGTCAGGCACAGCTGATACGTGTTGGCTTCCAGCAGGCGCTTCGCAGCCGCGACGCTGGGCGCGCAATCGCAGGCCAGGCCCATGCGCGCCAGCGTCATGTCAAGCAATTCGAGAATGTCGGTTTCGTCGTCGACGACGAGAACGCGTTGCTGGCTGCTCATGCCCCAGTACTGTCCTTTGCGAGAGTTTGCTGAGCGAATGATAGGCAGAAATGGGCGCCCGGCGCATTGTCGAGCAAAAACAGGCGCGCTCCGTTCGCTTCGCACAGTTCGCGGGCGATGTACAAGCCCAGGCCAGTACCGTTCGCACGGGTTGTGAAAAAGGGCTCGAAAACCCGATCGCGTTCGGCAGCGTCGATGCCCTTGCCGTCGTCGAGGACATGCAGGCTGAGCCTGCTCAGGGAAGAGTTCTGTTCGCTGGCGACACTGACTGCAGCGGGAGTTTGGCTGGCATAGCGCAAGGCATTTTCCAGCAGGTTGGAGAGGACGCGATGCAAATGACCGCGATCAAAAAACACCACCACGCCAACCGGAACGTCCAGGGCGATGCGTTCCCCTGCACCTGCAGTGTGTAAGGACAGCTCTTCGATGAGTCGCTGAATAAAGTGGCGCAGATCGAGGGGTTCCGGCCGGGCGCGGTCGCGGCGACCCAGTTCGACCACCTCGGAAACCAGGCGATTCAGGCGTTGCGTGTTATCGACGATGATGCGGCTCAGTCTCTCCAATCCCTTCCCGGGTGGTTCCTCTACAAGCAGTTCGGCTGCTTGGCTGATGGCGGCCAGCGGATTGCGGATTTCGTGGGCCAGATTCGCGGTCAGACGTCCCAAGGCGGCGAGTTTGACCTGTCGCGCTTCCTGTTCCTGACGACCGACATCCTCGACAAACACCAGTGAATTGCCACCCTCGCCGGGCGGCAGAAAGCGGATGCGCACGACCCGGCCGGTCCAGGGCGCTTGCATGACCCATTCGGATTCGATTCCGCGCACCTGCCGGGTGCGGAATTCAACTGCCAGGATAGGGGAATACTGCTCCAGCGTATGGGCGGAAGCATCGGCAAGGCCGAGCAACGCGCGTGCGCGCGGATTGCACTGGCGGACATGCCCGCCCGCATCGATCACCAGCACCCCATCCTGCATATCGCGGATCACCCGCTCGTTGATGCGCAACTGGTCTTCCAGATCGACCCCGCGTTGGCGCGCCAGGTCCTCGTTCGCGATCATGCGATTGGCCAGCAAGCGGGCTGAAATCGCGGCGCCGAACAGTCCGAGACAGGTCAAGCCGGTAAAAAAGAAATCGCCCGCCTCCCCGCCCAGGAATGCGACGCGATAGGCCTGCTCGGCCAACAGCAGTAAGGTAGCCACGGCCGCATAGAACAGCACCAAGCGTCCCTTGCCGACCAGCGCAGCGCCAACCAGCACGACCAGCAGCATGATCGACATGCCGCTTTTTGCTCCGCCGCTGGCAAACAGAAGGAGGATCAGGCACAACAGATCGATCAATACCTGGGTGCTCAGCTGAGCCTGCAAAACCATCGTCCAGCGCACCTGGACGATCAGAATCAGGATGGCGGCAAGAAAATAGATCCCGGCCACCCAACCGAACAGGGGCAAGTTTTGCGAAGCGACAGACAGAGGCTTGGTGGTTATCAGATGTTCGCCGAGAAAGAACCCGGCGACGATCAGTCGGTAATAGGAGAAAAACTTCAATAGTCGCCAAAGCGACTGGCTTTCCAGCGTAGAGACGGCGCTAACGCGGCGGGTCATGAAAATTCAGGCGGGGCCCTGTCTGCGGTGTTCCTCGCAACAGTAATGGCGTCCCTCGAAGTTGATGGCATCGCTTTCGGGTAGGCGCAGATGGCACTGGGCGCACACGACGAAGCTTTCCACGCCGGGCGTTTGCTCCGGATTGGCCGGTTCCTTCGGGCGTCCCGACCGGAAGAAGTACCAGAGGACAAACCCCAGAACTGCAATCAGCAGAAGATACTTGATCATGATTGTGCGCTCATCCAATTCCACAATTTCCGCAATCGGCCCGGCGCATCGCGAAACTATCAAGCTTCGTGCGCAAGGCTAGACTTGCATTATCCAAGGAATTGGTCGGGGTGAGAGGATTCGAACCTCCGACTCCTGCGTCCCGAACGCAGTACTCTACCAGGCTGAGCTACACCCCGAAGCTAATTGCCAGAGACTAAATACGTCACGTCAGGAACGTCTGGCAACCGCGAAAGTCGCCAATTGTAGCAAAGCATCCTTGTATTGGCTATCAGGAACCGCGGCAAGAGATTGTCTGGCCCGCTCCGCCTCCGCCGTCGCGACTTGCAGGGCTGCATCGAGCGCGCCGGTTTCCTGCACTACCCGGATTACTTCCGGGAAATCTTCACGCCCGCCCTGCTCCAATGCATTGCGCACGATGCGGGCCTGTGTGTCGCTGCCGGTTTGCATGGCGTGAATCAGGGGCAGGGTCGGCTTGCCTTCGGCGAGGTCGTCCCCCAGACTCTTGCCGATTTCATCTTCCAGGCCAGAATAATCGAGCACGTCGTCGGCGATCTGGAAAGCCGTGCCGAGATGCATGCCGTAAGCGGCAAAGCCTTCCTCGATGTCCGGACTGGCATCGCCCAGCAAGGCGCCAAGCCGCGCCGAGGCCTCGAACAGCTGGGCTGTCTTGTAGCGCACCACCTGAAGGTAATCCTCAACCGCCAAGTCCGCATTGTGGCAGTTCATCAATTGCAGCACTTCGCCTTCGGCAATGATATTGGTGGCGTCGGCAAGAATTTGCATGACGCGCATGCTGCCGACACCAACCATCATCTGGAAGGCGCGCGAGTAGAGGAAATCGCCCACCAGCACGCTGGCTGCATTGCCGAACTGGGCGTTTGCCGTGTCCCGGCCGCGCCGCAGGGCCGATTCGTCGACGACATCGTCGTGCAGCAGAGTGGCCGTATGAATGAATTCAACCACTGCCGCGAGTTCGTGGTGATGCTTGCCGCGATAGCCGGTGGCGCCGGCCGACATAAGCAACAAGGCCGGACGCAGGCGCTTGCCGCCGCCGGCGACGATGTACTCGGCGATCTGGCGCACCAGCGGGACATCGGAATAAAGGCGCGCGCGTATGACCGCATCGACGGCCTGCATGTCATGCGCGATGAGGGAGAGGAGTTCAGTGGAATTCAAGGCGGGGAGTCACTTTCTGCCCGGATGGTAAGGTGTTGTTGCCGGCCCGTCAATTGAGCAACCGGCAAACTCGGCGCTGACGCGACGGCACATCAATCGCGATGGTCTTGCCACATACGAAATGCGTTGAGGTAGGATTGCGTCGCCATGGCCCTGCGACTGAATAACAAGGATGTCCTCTACATCGACCCGAACACCAGTTACGTGTCGATGCTGTCGAACGTTCTTTACCCGGATGTGCGTGAAAAAGGGGGGCTGAACAACGTCCTCGAACAATCGCGCGGCTATTTCGACGCGATCCGCCGTATCAAGACCCGTAACGAGCAGGCGGGGGAAACCGGCAAGGGCTACGACATCGTCCTCTGTGAGTACGAGCTCGGCGACAGCCGCACAGCGCAAGAGCTGCTTGAAGAAGTGAGGCGCAAACGGCTGGTGCCGCTGAGCTGCATCTTCATCATGATTTCGTCAGAGCAGCAGCGCGACCGCGTCATGTCGGTGCTCGAATTCGCACCCGATGCCTACATCCTGAAATCGGAAAACACTCCGGAGATGGTCGAGCGGCGTATCGCCGAAGCGATTGCTGACCGCGAAGAGTTGCTGCCGATCTATGCTGCGATCGACCGCAAGAAGCACGAAGAGGCGCTGCGCCTGTGCAACAGCTATATCGCGGGCCATGGCCGACTGACCCAGAAAGTGAAGCGCCTGCGCGGTTTCGTCTATCTCGAACTGCGCGAGTACGAAAACGCCCGCCTGGCCTACGAGGAGTTGTTACAGGCCGACGGCAAGCTGCAGGGCGGGCAGGCGTATGCCAAGAACGGGCTGGCGCGTTCGTTGTTCCACCTCGGTCGCAAGGAAGAGGCCGAAACCATGATGCGCGAGGTGACCGCCGAGCACCCGGATTACATGCAAGGCTACGACTCGCTCTCCGAGCTGTTGCTGGGTACGGGGCGCGGCGCCGAAGCGCAGCAGGTCATGCAAAAAGCCGTTGATCGTTCGCCGAAACGTTACGATCGCCAGCAGTTGCTGGCGCTGACGGCACTCGAAAACGAGGACTACGCCACTTCGCGCAATGCCCTGACGAAAGTGACGCGCGAAGGCAAGTACCTGACCACCAATCATCCCTCGAACTATGCCTTGCTGGCCGAATCACAACTCGAACTGGGTAACTTCAACGACGCCATGAAGGCTTTGCGCGAGGCGGGCGATTTCTTCAATAAAACCGAACTTTCGAAAACAGCCGAGTTTTGCAACGCCACCATGGAGCATGCCATCCACACCCGCAAGGGCGACGCCAAGCAGGCCGAGGTGGCGCTGCAGAAGGCGGTGGATATCCATTTGTCCGGCGCCAGCGACTTCGCTTCGGTCAATGAACGGCTGCAGGCGAACTTCGCCGTGCAGTGCTTCGCCGCAGGACATAACGATGTTGCCGAGAATGCCCTCGAAGTGGCGCTGCAAAGCTCCGCCAAGAGCGCCGACATCGTGCGCAAAATTGCCGCCAAGAAGCTGACCAATCGTCCGGATGTCTTGCAGAATGTCATCGCATCAACCGAGAAAGCTGAGCGCGCCCTGAGCCAAACGCTCGACAATGTGCTCACCCTGTTCAAGAGCGGTTCGATCGAAGAGGCGATGACCATCATCGAGACGATGGTGCGCGACTCCCCGAACAATCCGGAAATTCTCGCCAAAGCGGCGCAGATATCACTGATGTACCTGGAGCATGCCGGCTTCGACAAGGACCGCTTCGATCATGCGAACGAACTCGTTGCGCGGATTCAGCGTATCGCCCCGGATTCGAAGCACGTCCGCATCCTTCACCTGCTTTCCGACCGGGTGCGCAAGAAGCATCAACAGGGGGCGATTCCGCAGATGCCCCCCCAAGCTTTGCCTGCTGGCAAGACGATTCCGGCTGACAAGAACTTTCCCGACGACATTCTCGATTCGATCAGTATTTGAGCCATGAGCGAACCATTGGCAGCAAGCGCTGCAAACAAGACCGACAATCCGGACGATGGCGTCGGCGCAACGAGCTTTCTGCTCGGGTTGATCGCCCGAGAGAACACCGGGCTTGCGCTCGGCGAAGCTGGTTTCTACTTTGAACCAAGCGCAACCGCCGGGGCGGATGCCCTGATCGCTACACTCGATGCCATCTTCACGGGCGGTTATTTCGTCAATGACTTCCAGTATGGTCCGGTTCTGACTTTCCTCGTCGAGGAGCGGGTGCCGCCGGAGGGCAGGTTGAGGCTGGGCGGCAATCTGGCGGTTTTCGATACATCGCGCGACGAGGCTTACGAGAAGGCCATCATTAGTGATGACCGTGAGGCTTACTACGAATTCTTTCCCGGCGCCCCCGTACCGTCCGGTCGCGACGAAATGCTGGGAGTGTTGTGGCGCTTTGGCATCCGCTGCGGTATCGATACCGCGTCCCTCGATGCCACATTGACGGAAGGGCCCGGAAAGCCCGGCAAGTATCTGGTGGCGCGCGCTATTCCTGCGGTCGAGGGCCGTGATGCCAGGCCCGTTCCTTTGGTTGGTTTTCAACGGCAGCGTACGATCAAGGAAAGCAATACGGCCGGCCATGCCGACATGCATTTTTACGAGTGCGGTTTTCCGCAGGCGCCGAATGGCGCTGGACCCCATGCCCTGCTTGAGAAATTACCCGCCGTGCCCGGGCGCGCCGGACGCACCGTGAGTGGCAAGCGCCTTGAAGCGCAACCCGTGAAAGATTTCGATATTGCGCGCATGGCCGGAGCGGGCACACGTGTCATGGAGCTCAATAGCAAATCGACTATCGTCACCGATCATGGCGGTTACTTCATCGATGTCGATGCCAATCAAGCGATATCCGTTTCCCCGCATGCAAAGAACAGCTTTTCCATTGGCCCGAAGACCGGTTCTTTCGAGGTCAGCGGAGAGTTTTTCCAGCAATGCGGCGACATCGAGCACCAATACATGTTGGTTGGCCGCAATATCGAAATCCGGCCCGGCTCGGTGTTTGGCCAGGTTGTCTCGCACAGCGGCAATGTCGTGGTCGCCGGCAAGGTTGAAAGCGGCGGTCAGGTTGAGGCCGAAGGCGGGAATGTCACCGTCGAGTCGGCGGTGCTGGGCGGACGAATCGTTGCGCTGGCGGGCAAGATCTTCGTCAAGCGCGCCGAAGGCAGCGTGCTGATCGGTCGCGAGATCGAGGTTGCCGAATCGGCCGTCAATTGTTTTGTTATCGCCGATACGATTCGCATCAAGAAAGCCGCCGGCATCGCTTTTTATGCGCAGAACGTCGCCATTGAAGAACTCGATCTGAGCCAGACGAGCACCAATCCGGTGGCCGGCTATATTGCCCTGCGGGACAACCTGAATGCTCGTAAAACGATCCGCCGCTTCGAGAAGCGCCACCGCCGGCTCGACAAGGTTGACCAGATCGAAACACTGGTGCGCGAACAAGACTTGACTGCCGCCTGGGAGGCGCTTGATGCGCGTTTGTCGAGCGGGGAGCCGCTGGCGCCGGAGGAGGCCCAGCGTTTCGGCCCCTTGCTCAAGCCTTACGAGTACGTCCGCCGCCGCCGTGCGATGGCAGTCAAGGATCGAGCTTTCTTTGCCGACCCGAAGTACATGGAGCAATATCAGGCTGCGGAACTGTCAGTGACGAAATTCGAGGCCTACCTACAGGCCATCATTGGGGTTTCGATCAAAAAGATTGCCTATCCGGCCGAACTGGCCGAGTTGATTGTCGCGGCGCGGGAGGATGCGCCAGTGGGTGCTTTCGATGCCGCGCCGCAATCATGGTTCGCCTACATCAGCTCTGATCCGCCCATCGGGGAATTGTCCCGGTACGACAAGAAGTTGCAACGGCAATTTCTCGCCCTCGTGTCGCGCATGCTGGCTGGTGCCGTCCTCAACGAGGCGCGGATACGTCCGCTGTACAGCCTGGCCTTGCTGCAAGCCCCGTGCAAGCTTGATTACACCCAAATCAAAGCGATTGCCAATGCCGCCGATTCGGGCTCCTCGGGCAAGGAACGGCGCAGCGACGGCGCGCGCATCGAAGTCCGCTCCGACGTGGTGATCCCCGTGCTGGTCGATGGCTACTCCATTGGCCGCCTGCGCAATGTCAGCGATCATGGCGTGTCGATCATGTTCGACGATACGCAGGACAATCCGCCGGTTTTCGAAAAACTCGAAGAGGTCCAGTTGGCGATTCAGCCCGGCTACCGGATGGCGAATGGCAGGCAGCAGCCCTTGCCGGCCTGGGAAGAGCAGCATTGGCCGTTCTCGATTGCGGCGGTCATCGAGAACGACTCCGCCGGGCTGGTCAAGATCGGCGGGTTCTATGCCCACATGAACGAAGACGCCCTCAACCGCGCCCGCCGTTTGCGCATGCAAGTCGAAACGCTGATGCTGAAGCTCGGCCATGAATCGTCGCAGCCGGGGTAAGGCGTCGCGAAACTCGGCGCTGGCGCGACGGCATCGCTTGCCCAGGACGGAGCTATTCCAGCGCGGCGACAGCGCGAGCGAAGGTTTCGACGGCCTCCCAGTCGGTAAATTCGACCACGGTTGAAGGATCGGTCGGGCCGTGCGTGATCAACATGATGAAGCGGATCATCAGGCGGTCGAAGAAACTGTAGATCGGATAGTTCAATTTCCCGGCAAAGACACCCAGATGTTTCGGTTTCCAGTCGATGCGGCGCAGAAATTTGCGCAGGTAGGGATTAGTCGCGGGCGTGTTTTTGTTCGGCTTGCGCGCGACGATATTGACGCTGAAGAAAGCGTTTGGCTTGCTGTCGAGCGCCGCCTGGTTGCGCCGGACGAAGTCGAAAACCGCCGGGGCATGGTGACCATAGCGGATGCTCGCGCCGACGACGATCTTGTCGAAGGGCGCGAGCTCCTTTCCCGTCATCTCGGTGACCGGCGTCAGGCTGACCTGGTGGCCAAGCGATGCAAGCGTTTGCCTGATCACATTGCAGATCTTCAGGGTGTGGCCATCGGTCGTCGAATAAGCGATCAGAATGTGGGATGGAGTCATGATGCGATCCTGTCTGAAATGGATTTGCCGCAGGCGAAAAGATACACTGTCGGCCCTGCCATTTTGACTTTACCTTAACATCCCGACATGAGCCGCAGCGACAACCTCATCGAAATCGAAGACCTGCATTTCGCCTATGGCGACAATCGGGTGCTCAGGGGCCTCAATATCACTGTCCCGCGCGGCAAAGTCGTTGGCATTCTGGGGGTCAGCGGCGCCGGCAAGAGCACCATACTACGGCTGATCGGCGGGCAATTGCGTCCCCAGCGCGGTTGCGTGCGCTTCAAAGGCGAGGTCGTCCATGAACTCGATAATGCCGGCCTGTATCGGTTGCGCCGCGAGATGGGCATGATGTTCCAGGCCGGCGGTTTGTTCAGCGACCTCTCTGTGTACGAGAACATCGCCTTCCCGATGCGCGAACTGACCCGGCTGCCCGAACCAATCATTCACGATCTGGTGGTAATGAAGCTGCATGCCGTGGGTTTGCGCGGCACGATCCGCCTGATGCCGACCGAACTGTCCGGCGGCATGGCTCGGCGTGTCGCCCTGGCGCGTGCGATTGCGCTCGATCCGGTGTTAACCATGTACGACGAGCCGTTCGCCGGCCTTGATCCGATCTCTCTGAATGTCATCGCCCAGTTGATCCGGCAGCTCAACGATGCGCTTGGCGCCACATCCATCGTCGTCACTTACGACGTCCCCGAGACCCTCAAGGTGGTTGATCTGGCGGTGTTCATTCACGACGGCGTGGCGGTTGCTGCCGGCACACCGGAAGAATTGAGCAATTCAAACGACCCCGCCGTTGCCCAGTTCATTCATGCCAAGCCCGACGGCCCGGTCGCCTTCCACTACCCGAGCGCACCTTTTGCTCCCGGTCTGCGCATTGCTGGCTGAAAAAAAGACGGCGCCGCGCATTTGCGACGCCGCAAAAACCATGCGTGTTGCGATCCTCAGATCGCCAGACGATCCTGCTTCTTGCGCGTACAGATACAGTCGCCACAGAAGCAGAGGCACATGCCGGACAAAGCCAACACGGCGATCCCAACCAGCAGTGCGGCAAAACTGTGCGTTGAGCCAAAGAAGCTTGCAACTGCGGCAATGCCGAGTAACAGCCCAAAAATACCAATAGTCATGTTTATTGCGAAGAATACGATTTTCATAGCTTTCCCCTGATCTTGTTTCGTTCATCGGTGCTTCTTGCGAAGCAGCGGTGCTACGATAGGCGTGTTGATGCAGCGCAACAAGCGATCTTTTTTCATCCCACAGACAACTTTTTCTCATCCATGGCTTACCGGCTGCCTCCATTGAATGCCTTGCGCGCCTTCGAATCGGCCGCACGTCATTTGAGCTTCAAGAATGCGGGGCGCGAACTTAACGTGACACCGACAGCGATCAGCCATCAGATCAAGTTGCTGGAAGACTTTCTGCATGTCGATCTGTTTTACCGGCTGACCCGTTCGTTGAAGCTCACCCCGGAAGGCGAGACGATGCTGCCCAAGGTACGCGAAGGGCTCGAATGCTTCGCTTGTGCGGTTGAGGCCATGCAGTCGGATCGTCCGCTGGGACGACTGATCGTGGTCGCTCCGCCATCATTCGCCTCACGCTGGCTGGTGCCGCGCCTCAAACGGCTCTACGCTATTGCGCCTGAACTGACGCTGCATCTGGTCAGTTCGGTGCAAGCCATCGAGAACGCCGAGGCCGATGCCACGCTGGCCTATGAGAGCATCGACCTACTCGAGGGCGACTCGCCTCTGGCAATCTGTTTCGGCAGTGGTGATTATCCGGGTTTCCAGGTCGACCGTTTGTTTGCCTCCGACTATGTGGCGGTGTGTAGTCCGAAGTTGCTGGAGGAAGGCCGTCCCTTGCAGCATCCGCTCGACATCCGCCATCACACCCTGATCCACGACGACACCATCGCCAACGAAAGGGCGCGACCGAACTGGGAGGAATGGGTGCGGCTGGCCGGAGTTACCGGTATCGATACCAATGCCGGGCCGCATTTTCGAGATTCCGGATTAGCGCTTGCTGCGGCTATCGATGGACTGGGTATCGCGCTGGCCTCGATGCCTATCGCGGCGGCCGAGATTGCCGCCGGACGGCTGGTGGCGCCCTTCAAAGTGGCGGTTCAGCAGCCCTACGCCTACTATCTGGTGGCCCCGATGGCCATATCCAGCCGGCGGGAAGTGGAATTGTTCCGGCGCTGGATCGTCGACGAAGCCACTTCGATGAAAAAATCCGAACGCTAATCCAGGGTGGCAATGAACTCGCCGAGAACCCTGTGGGCGGCTCCGATCTCGTCCTTCAACGCGGGCAGTGCATTGGCAATAGCACTCGGATTGCCGTTTGCACAAGCGCTTTCCAATGCATAGGCAGCGGCACGCAAACGGAGCGCGCCAACCGAGGCAGCCGTACCCTTGAGAGTATGAGCAACGCGCCGTCCGGTCGGGTAGTCGCCGCTCGTCAAGGCGGATTCCAGCGCCGCCAACTGTGCATTGGCATCGTCGCGAAACAGTTCGACAACCTGCCGGTACAAATCGGTATCGCCGCCGAGATTGTCGATCGCTTCGACTGTGTCGAGGAGTGGAAGAGCCGTGTTTTCGGTAGTCAAGTTCATTGGGCAAGCATATCACGTTGTTTGCGTCCGGCCAGAAACCAGAGCCAGCTGGCGGTTTGCAGCGCGAGCAAGCAGGCGAGGGTGAGGCGATAGGCGCTGTCGGGTGCATATCCATGAGTCTGGAATGCATCGACAGACACGCCAAACAACCACTGGATCGCAAACGCTCCGACGAAGGCGCCAAAGTTGAGCGCGGTATTGACGCGGCCGGCCAGCGCAACGGGAAACTCTGCCGAGAGCAAGGCATAGGCGAGGTTGCCCACCGAAAAAACCAGACCGAGGCTGGGCCACAGCAACCATGTCGGGCCCGCATCGAGAACGATCAGGAGGGTTGCGATCAGTCCTCCGCCCATGCCGACGACCAGCAGCCGGGAGGGCGGCAGGCCGGCGTGGGCCAGGCGACGCACGAAAAAGGCGATCAGCAGAAAACCGGCGAGCATGGCGGCCGCCATCAGCAGCAAGTGAAAAGCCGCTCTTTCGCGCGTCATGCCGTTTGTGGCAATCATCAAGGGCAGGGCCCAGAGTCCCTGCAACGCCATAAAGCCGCCAACGATGAGAGTGGTTTGCGGGGCATGGCGCCAATAAGCCCGACTGCGGAAAATCGTGCCGAGTCCGGCCACTTGCTGCGCCAGCGTTTCGCGTTGCCCGCCGGCAGGTTTTTCCGGGGTGAAGTAGATCAACACCGCCACCAGCAGCGCGATGGCAGCGAGGGCCAGGAAAATACCGCGCCAACCCAACAGCGGCAACATCGCGCCCAACGGCGAACTGGCCGCCAGCGCTCCCAGACCCCCTGCGGCCATAATGGCTGCGTTGAGCGAGGCTTGTCGCTCGATCGGAAACCAGAGCGAAAATGACTTGAAGCTAGCCATCAGGCAGGCGGACACGCCCAAACCGATCAGCGCGCGCGCCAGGGTAAGCTGCGGCATGCCGTTCCCAAAAGCGAACAGCGCGCAACCGGCGGCGCACATCAACAACAGCGTGGCCTCGACACGACGCGGCCCGTAGCGGTCAAGCAGAATGCCCAGCGGCAACTGGATGGCGCCGAAGGTGAGTAGATAGACCGAGGTGAGCAAGCCGAGGTCGGCAGCAGTCAGCCCCAGATCGGCACGCAGCTCGGGCGAGATGACTGCATTCGCGTTGCGCAGCAGATAGGAGAGGAAATAACCGACCGCGAAGGGGATGAAAATGCGCGTCCAGGGGTTCGGCGCAGCCATGGCGTTCATAGGGCTTTATGTTCGGCGAGGAAGTCGCGCACCCAATGTTCGGCGCGCGCGCCGGAAAAGCGTCCTCGCACTTCGCCGTCAATAAACAGCAGCACGGTGGGAAAACCTTTGAGGCCATAACGCCCGGCAAGCTTCATGTTCGCGCCCTCATCCACCTCGACTTTCGCGAGTAGCAATTTGCCACCCAAGGCGTGGGCGATGCGTTCCAGCACCGGGGTTAGCGCACGGCAGGGCGGACACCAGTCGGCCCAGAAGTCGACCAAGACAGGATGCTGTGCAGAAGCCTCGATCACGCCGGACTCGAACCCGGCGAGATCGACATTGACGATGAACTCGGGTTGGGGGTGAGGTAAATGCATGAAATTATCCTGTTCTGGTTATGCGGGCCACAGCCAGGCGGCCCCGCGCACACCGGACGAATCACCATGTATATTCTTTACCAAGCGTGTCGCCACGGCATCGGAGAAAACGAATTCGCCCCATAGTCCGGGGATGCGATCATACAACCGGTCGAGATTGGACACACCACCGCCCAGCACAATCGTATCCGGATCGAGAATGTTGATCACCTGAGCCAGGGCGCGCGCCAATCGGTGTTCGTAGCTTTGCATGGCCGCCTCGTCGGAGGAGCCGCCAGCGCACGCCAGCGCAGGGCCGGATAAAAAGGTTTCGATGCAATTCGTCCGTCCGCAGTAGCAGGAACGTACTTCAGTTTCCCCAGGCAGCGGGTTGTGCCCCCACTCGCCGGCAATCGCATTCGGGCCGACCAGCACCTCTCCCCGGACCACGATGCCGCCCCCCACCCCGGTGCCGAGAATTACGCCAAACACGACATCTGCGCCGGCCGCCGCACCGTCGGCGGCTTCCGAAAGGGCAAAGCAATTCGCATCGTTGGCGATGCGCACCGGCCGCCCAAGTGCAGCGGCGAGGTCGGTGCGTAACGGACGGCCAATCAACCAGGTCGAGTTCGCGTTCTTGATCAGCCCGGTAACGCGCGATTCGGCGCCGGGGATGCCCACCCCGACCGATGCCGTCACGCCAGCGCCGAGTTTCGTTTCGGCAGCCTGTACCAGCGCTGCAATCGTGGCGACAGTACCGGCATAGTCGCCGCGCGGCGTAGGGGCCCGCTCGCGCAACAGAACATCGCCGGCATCGCCCAGCACGATGATCTCGGTTTTCGTGCCGCCAAGATCAATCCCGATGCGCATCGTATCTCGCCTTGCGGCCCCAGACCCAGACGTAATGCACGCCGGAGGCGACGACACTCGCAGCAACCAATCCGAGGTAGGGCGTCAGCCAGGGCGCCGTTGGAATCCAGTCGTTGAGGTGCATCAGCAGCAGTGCCAGCAGCAGGAACTCAAACGTGGTATTCAGCTTGGAGAAGCGCGTCGGGGCCATTTCAAGCACGCCAACCAGTTGGCGGTA
This sequence comes from uncultured Methyloversatilis sp., assembly GCA_964488825.1. Lineage (GTDB taxonomy): Bacteria > Pseudomonadota > Gammaproteobacteria > Burkholderiales > Rhodocyclaceae > Sulfuricystis. Next base: position 15,601 of record CAZAWN010000037.1, read on the forward strand.
GGCTAGCGCACCGGCGACGATGATCAGGTCGCGCAGACTCATCAGCGCTGCCATCCAGACCGGCAGGACGCCCTGGGCGGCAAGTACCCAGGCAATGCCAAGGATGGTCAGCTTGTCGGCGATCGGGTCGAGCACCGCGCCGAGCCGCGATATCTGATCCAGCTTCCGCGCCAGGTAGCCATCCAGCCCATCGCCCAGACTGGCGGCGACAAACAGCCAGAATGCCAAGGCGTAATCGCGCACCACCAGAGCCCACAGCAGGGCCGGCAACAGACCGAGGCGGACAAAGGTAATCAGATTCGGCAGAGTCAGAATGCGGTCGGCAGGCATGGGTTCATTCTACGTGCGCATTCTTCTGGACGCAGCGTACAGCGCCCATTCCGGAATTTGTGGTTATAATGCGCAGCCTTACGGGCCGATAGCTCAGCTGGGAGAGCGCCGCGTTCGCAATGCGGAGGTCGTGAGTTCGATCCTCATTCGGTCCACCACGATTTCAGGTTTTAGCGGGTTGTTAGCTCAGTTGGTAGAGCAGCGGACTCTTAATCCGTAGGTCGAAGGTTCGAATCCTTCACAGCCCACCAGTTTTTTGGCGGGGAAAAGTGGGTGGTTAGCTCAGTCGGTAGAGCAGTTGGCTTTTAACCAATTGGTCACAGGTTCGAATCCTGTACCACCCACCAATAATCCAAAATAGAAAACGCCCGGCCTACCCTTGGGCCCAGACCAGCAATCCTTGCGCGTTCAAGTCGATGTCCAGCGCCCACAGAGCGAGAATCTGGTCGTCTGCCATTGTCACGCCATGCATTCTGGCTTCGGCGAGTACAAATGTTGCGAGTTTTTCCTTGAGCAAGGGCAGAGGGTTGTCGGGTTGCGTCTTGCGTGCTTCACGGGCGAGCCGGACGAAATCGTCGAGGCGGCGCAGCATGACCTCCGCCAGCGGGCGCGGTGGAGCGAGCCGGCTGAAGTGCGTCGGATAGACAGCTTCGGGTGCAAGGGAAATCATGTGTTCCACCGAGTCGCGCAGATCGACCGGATCGAACTGGGACGGGGTGGTGGAGGGCATCAGGAAAGGGCGACCGTCGACATCGCATTCCCGGTAACTGATGCCGAAGGTGTCGCCGGTGAAGATGCCGTTGGCGGTGCGGTCATGGATGAAGACATGGTGCTTGGCATGGCCAGGTGAATCGTAAAACGCCAACTCGCGCTGGCCCAGCTTGAGCGCCATGCCGTCGGTGGTTTCGATGACGCGTGCAGAGGGAATCGGCAGCAGTTCGCCGTAGAGTTCGCGTGCCCGTTCGCGGCCATAGACCTCCTCGGTGGCAGCCATCAGTTTGCCCGGATCGATCATGTGGCGCGCGCCACGTGGATGGACGACGAGTTGTGCGTTCGGGAAGGCGGCCATCATCGCGCCCGCGCCGCCAGCGTGATCGAGATGAATATGGGTGAGCAAGACGTAGTCGACGCAATCCGACGTCAGGCCCAGTTGCGCGAGCGCCGCCAGTGCATTCGGCAGGCTACTGTTGCTGCCGGTATCGACGAAGGCGGCGCGGCCGTGGTCGACGATCAGATGGATGGCCGCTAGCTGGTGTCGGACGTATCCGGCATCGAAGGCGTGGATGCCGTTGTGAAAGTCGTGTAGGGTAAAGGTCATGGTGCTGAAACTCGGCGCTGGCGGGACGGCATGATAAGCGATTACAGCGCGAAATCGGCGTCGAACGGCTTGTCGCCCTTGGCGATCGGTAAGGTCAGGGTACGGTCCCAGTCCGCCCAGCCGCCGTTGTATACGCGCACATCCCGGTAGCCCAGCGCCTTGAGCTGCAGCCACGCGAGGGTTGAGCGGAACCCGTCGTGGCAGTAGGTGATGACCGTGCTGTCCTTGGGTACCTCTCGATAGAGCCGGGCAATTTCGTCGCGCGACTTCCACTGCTGTGATTGACCATCGGCGCCTTGCAGGCTGACGATGTTAATGGCCCCGGGAATGTGACCGCCCTGCACCGAGTGCTGGATGCGTGTGCCGTCGTACATGTCGGCAGGGCGGGCGTCGATCAGCACGATGCCCGGCGTGCGCTCGGCGACGACGCGGCGATAGACTTCGGTCCAGCCCACGGTACGCTGCGCTGTCGGCGCCTTCAGGCTGACCTTGCCGGGTGCACGCCTGGCGCTGGGGGTCTTGGTCAGTTCGTTGAAACCGGTCCAGCCCACCGTGCCGCCATCGAGCAACTTGACGCGCTTCATGTCGAAACCGTATAGGTCGAGCAGGAAGATCACCCGCGAAGCCAGCGCGGTGACCGCATCGTCGTAGACGACGATCATGGAATCGTCATTCACTCCCCAGCGCCGCAAACTCGCCTGAAAGGCTTCACGCGAGGGGACCTTCATGATCGGCATCTCGTCGTTGCTGCCCAGATCGGCAAAGCGCTGCACCTGGACCGCGCCCGGGATGTGGCCAACGCTGGCATGGCGGTGCGGGTGGTAACGCACCTCAAGGACCACCAGCTTGGGGTCGTCGAGCTTGCCGGCCAGCCAGTCGGCGTCGACGAGAAAATCGGGCTGGCCGCTGGCACGGGCGATGCTGGAAACCAGGAACAGGCATAGGGCGAGCCAGCGAATCATGGGGGGCCTCCGTAAATGGTTAATTCGGCTTCGACTTCGAGGTAGGCGCGGTTGGCGTTCTGCCCGCGCAGGCCGAGCGTCCGAAAACTCGGCGCTGGCGGGACGGCACGCGTACCGGACATCAAGCCAGTCCGGGGTTGCCCGCGACGCCGATCAGCTTTGGCGTATTAAGCTGACGTGGGGTGATGGTCTTCTTGT
>CAZAWN010000038.1:0-4533 GCA_964488825.1 uncultured Methyloversatilis sp.
CTTGTCGAGATGGGAGCCGCAGGTGAATCCCTTGAAACCTTTCTCGACGATGAACGCCGTCATCCCCCTGGCGCCAGCGGCGGCATCGGTCTTGGCGTAAACGACCAGTGTGTCGGCATCGCCGCCGTTGGTGATCCACATCTTGCTGCCGTTCAACACATAGCGGTCGCCCTTCCTGTCGGCACGCAGCTTCATCGAGACGACGTCGGAGCCGGCGTTCGGCTCGGACATCGCCAGTGCGCCGACCTGCTCGCCCGAGATCAGGCCCGGCAGATACCTCTCCTTCTGGGCGGCGTTGCCGTTCCTGCGGATCTGGTTGACGCAGAGATTCGAGTGCGCGCCGTAGGACAGGCCCACCGAGGCCGAAGCACGCGAGATTTCCTCCAGCGCGACGATGTGGGCGAGATAGCCCAAGCCTGTGCCGCCGTCCTCTTCCGGCACCGTCATGCCGTGCAGGCCGAGATCGCCGAGCTTTTTCCATAGATCGGCGGGAAAGAGGTTGTCGCGGTCGATTTCCGCCGCGCGCGGGGCGATCTCGGCGACGGCAAAATCGCGCACGGTGTCGCGGATCATCTCGACGGTTTCGCCGAGTCCGAAATCGAGGCTGGGTATCTGCATGCTCTTCTCCTGTCTATTTTTCCGGTTTGCCCGGCATGTTCATCACGGTTTGCGTCATCTTTGCGCACAGGTGGCGATGGCCGTCACGGATGGCATACACCTCCGCTTCGGTGATTGTCAGCGTCCGGCCACTTTTCACCACATGGCCGTGCGCTTCGAGGTGCTCACCCGCGGCAGGCGCGAGAAAGTTGGTGCTGTGCTGCACGGAGAGAACGCTGGCGTCGGCCGGCGCCAGCGTCATCGCTGCATAGCCGGAAGCGGAATCGGCGATCGTCACGACGATGCCGCCGTGGATGTAGCCGTGCTGCTGCGTCACTTCGGGCCGGTAGGGCAGATGGATTTCGATGCGGCCGGCTTCGACGCGCACCAGTTTCGCCCCGATCAGCGCCATCGCCTGCTGCTTCGCGAAGCTCTCCTGCACACGCGCGGCGAAGTTTTCGTCACGGGGCTTGAAGTTCATGGCCCGACTACCGCACGCGCGATGACAAGGCGCTGGATGTCCGAAGCGCCTTCGTAGATCTGGCAGACGCGTACGTCGCGGTAGATGCGCTCCACAGGAAAGTCGGCGACGTAGCCGTAGCCGCCGTGGATCTGGATCGCGTCGGAGCAGACCTGCTCGGCCATCTCGGAGGCGAAGAGCTTGGCCATGCTCGCTTCCTTGAGGCAGGGCTCGCCGACGCTGCGCAGGGCGGCGGCGTGCCAGACCATCTGGCGTGCCACCTCGATCTTCGTCGCCATGTCGGCAAGGCGGAAGGCGACGGCCTGGTGCACGACGATAGGCTTGCCGAAGGCTTCGCGTTCCTTCGCATAAGCCACGGCCGCTTCGAGCGCGGAACGCGCCATGCCCACCGATTGCGCGGCGATGCCGATGCGGCCGGCTTCGAGATTCGACAGCGCGATCTTGTAGCCCTCGCCCTCGGTGCCGAGCAGGCAGTCAGCGGGAATACGGCAGTTCTCGAAGACGATCTGCGCCGTGTCGGAAGCCGACTGGCCAAGCTTTTCCTCGATGCGCGCGACGATGTAGCCCGGCGTGTCGGTCGGCACGCAGAAGCAGGAGATGCCCTTGCGGCCGGCGGCAGGATCGGTGACGGCGAAGACGATGGCGATCTGGGCGTACTTGCCGCTGGTAATGAACTGCTTGACGCCATTGAGCACCCAGTGATCGCCATCCTTGACTGCACGCGTCTTGATGGCGGCAGCGTCGGAGCCGACATGCGGCTCGGTGAGGCAGAAGCAGCCGAGCAGTTCACCGGTCGCCGCGCCCTTGAGCCAGCGCGCCTTCTGCGCGTCGTTACCGTACTTGTTGAGGATGCCGCAGACGAGGGAGTTCTGCACAGACAGGATGGTGGAGGTCGCACCGTCGCCGGCGGCGATTTCCTCGATGGCGATGGCGAGCGAAACGTAGTCGAGGCCAGGGCCACCCCACTGCTCCGGCACCACCATGCCCCAGACGCCGAGGCCGGCGAGCTCCTGCAAGGCTTCCGCCGGGAAGGTGGCGTTCTTCGCCCACTCCGCCGCGTTAGGCGCGAGACGTTCCTGCGCGAAATCGCGCAGGGTGTCGCGGATCATCCGCTGGTCGTCATTGAGGATCATCAGAGCATCTCCACGGCCATAGCTGTTGCCTCGCCGCCACCGATGCACAGGCTGGCGACGCCGCGCTGTTTGCCATACTTCTTCAGCGCGCCGAGCAGCGTGACGACGATGCGCGCCCCCGAGGCGCCAATGGGATGGCCCAGTGCGCAGGCCCCGCCATGCACGTTCACCTTGTCGTGCGGCAGCTTCAGTTCCTTCATCGCTGCCATGGCGACGACGGCGAAGGCTTCGTTGATCTCGTAGAGGTCGATGCTCTCGGCCGTCCAGCCGGTCTGGGCGAACAACTTCTGCATCGCGCCGACCGGTGCGGTGGTGAACCTGGCCGGTTCCTGCGCGTGCGTGGTGTAGCCGACGATGCGCGCGACGGGTTTGAGGCCGCGCTTGGCGGCATCCGACTCGCGCATCAGCACCAGCGCGGCGGCGCCGTCGGAGATCGAGGAGGAGTTGGCCGGAGTCACCGTGCCGTCTTTCTTGAAGGCGGGCTTGAGAGAAGAAATCTTGTCAAGCTGCGCCTTGGCCGGCTGCTCGTCGGTCTTGATGGTCGTGGCGCCCTTCTTGCCGGAAATCGTCACCGGGGAGATCTCCCAGTCGAAGCTGCCGTCGGCGCCTGCCACCTGCGCACGCTTCGTGGATGCGATGGCGAAGTCGTCCTGGTCCTGGCGCGTGAAGCTGTAGTGCGTGACGCAGTCCTCGGCGAAGGTGCCCATCAGACGGCCTTTGGTTTCGGCCTTGTAGGAATCTTCGAGACCGTCGAAAAACATGTGGTCGAGTACCTGACCGTGGCCCAAACGGTAACCTCCTCTCGCCTTGGGCAACAGATAGGGGGCATTGGTCATCGACTCCATGCCGCCGGCGACGATGACGTCCTGGCTACCGGCCTTCAGTGTGTCGCAGGCGATCATGGTCGCCTTCATCGCCGAGCCGCAGACCTTATGCACCGTGGTGCAGCCAGCCGACAGCGGGAGGCCCGCCTGCAAGGCGGCCTGACGGGCGGGCGCCTGGCCCTGGCCGGCCTGCAGCACGCAGCCGAAGATGACTTCCTGTACGTCTGCGGCTTGCAGCCCGGAGCGTTCGACGGCGGCCTGGATGGCGACGGCGCCTAGATTGGCGGCGGTGAGGCTGGCGAAGTCGCCCTGGAAGCCGCCCATCGGCGTGCGGGCGGCGGCGACGATGACGATTGAATCCTGGCTCATGATGTGTCCTCCATGGAAGAAATCAGATGACGCCGCTGGCGGCGAGTCGTGCGATGCGTTCCGGGGCGAGGCCCCAGTCGGCGAGTACCGCGCGCGTTTGTTCGCCCGGCAGCGGCGGCGGGGCCTGGATGGCGCCGGGTGTGCGCGAAAAGCGCGGCGCCGGGGCGGGCTGCACCACGCCGGCAATTTCGGTATAAGTGCCGCGCGCAAGGTTGTGCGGGTGGCGCGGCGCTTCGTCGAGATCGAGCACCGGCGCAACGCAGGCATCCGAATCCGCGAAGAGCACGCACCACGCGTCGCGCGGGCGGGTGGCAAGCACAGCGGCGAGCTCTTCCTTGATGCGCGGCCAAAGGGCGGTATCGAACTGCGCGCCGAAACCGGCATCGTCGATGCCCAAGCGATCGAGGAATTCTCGGTAGAAGCGCGGCTCGATCGGGCCTACGGCCAGCCACTTGCCATCGGCACAGGCGTAGGTGTCATAGAAGTGCGCACCGCCGTCGACGATATTGACACCGCGCGCGTTCTGCCAATGACCACCGCCCTTGAGTGCATAGATGAGCGACATGAGCAGGGCCGAGCCGTCGGTGATCGCGGCGTCGATGACCTGACCCTTGCCGGATTTCTCGCGCTCGTAAAGCGCGGCGAGGATGCCGAAAGCGAGCATCATCGCGCCGCCCCCCATGTCGCCGCCGAGCGTTGGCTGGGCGCTGGGCGCCTCGCCGGCGCGGCCGCCGATGAACAGCGAACCGGCGATAGCCATGTAGTTGATCTCGTGGCCGGCACGCGGCGCCAGCGGGCCGGTCTGGCCCCAACCGGTCATGCGGCCGTAAATGAGACGGGGATTGCGAGCCGTGCATGCATCGGGGCCGAGGCCGAGGCGCTCCATCACGCCCGGACGGAAGCCTTCGATCAGTACGTCGGCGCCGGCGATCAGATCGAGCGCGGTGGCCACGCCGTCCGGTAGCTTGAGATCGAGCGCCACCGAACGCTTCCCGCGTCGCGTGACGGCCGCACGGCCGGGATTGAAGATGTCAATGTCGGCCGTATCGACGTTCGCCTGCTTACGGTCGATGAGCAGCACGTCTGCGCCCATGTCGGCGAGCATCATGCCGCAGAAGGGGCCGGGGCC
>CAZAWN010000038.1:4633-6914 GCA_964488825.1 uncultured Methyloversatilis sp.
CGGCGCTGGCAAGACGGCAAGAAAATGGGTCAGCCGCCGAAGCGGCGCAGGCCGTCGAGGTCGAGGATGGCGATGGCGCTGTATTCGACGCGCAGAAACCCCGCGTCCTCGAGCAGCTTGAGGGATCGGTTAACGCGTTGGCGCGATACCCCGGCCAGATGACCGATTTCCTCCTGCGAGATGGCAAGCATTTCGTTCTGGCCGGGATAAAGCACCGGGTTGAACATCACGGCCAGGCTGCGCGCGACGCGTGTATCGGTATCGTGCAGACGCTGCGATTCGAGCAGGCCGATAAAGTGGCCGAGGCGCTCGTTGATTTGTTCGAGGATGGCATGGTTGAAAGAAATGCTATGGTCGAGCAGCCAGCGAAAGGTCTCGCGCTTCATGCAGGCGACGCGCGTTGCGCGCAAGGCGATCACGTCGTAGCGGCGCGGTTCCGGTTTCAGTAGCGAACCTTCGCCGAACCAGCCGCCAGCGGGTATGCCGGCATAGGAAGCGGTCTTGCCCGTCACCCAGTCGGATGACATCTTGACCAGTCCATCGATGACACCGACCCAGCATGTCGGCGTTTCGCCTGTGCGGCAGATAAAACCGCCGGCAGGGATACTTTTTTCGCTCATGCCCTGGCGCGCGCGTGCCAACTCCTCCGAACCCAGGCCACGCGCCCAGCGTGATTGCGCTATGGCATCCTCGATGCTCATCGGAGAAAGCGCAGGTGAGGTAAGTAGATTGTCAGGCACGAGACAATTATAGGCACGCCGGCAGGCTAGAGTTCCTGCATCAAAACAACCGACCGGCCTTGTGCACTGCAGTATCAAAGCCTTGCACAAGGAAATAGAAGTGCAATTCGACCCTGGCGGGCGGAAAAGCGCAACCGGATGGAGGAGACTGAAACATGACTGCTGCACCCACGGATTGGGAGACCGCGTCGCCCGATGGTCTGGATACCTTTCCGCGCCTATTGCTGGAGCATGCGCGCGTGCGCGGCGACCGGCCTGCTTATCGCGAGAAGTATCTCGGCATCTGGCAAAGCTGGACCTGGGTCGAGGCGGCACGCGAAGTGCGTGGTCTGGCCTGCGGCCTAGCCGAGTTGGGCTTCAAGCGCGGAGACCGAATCGCCATCATCGGCGACAACCGCCCGCGCTTGTACTGGTCGATGTGCGCCGCCCAGATGCTCGGCGGGATTCCCGTGCCGATGTACCAGGATGCCGTGGCTCAGGAAATGACTTTCGTGCTGCAGGATGCCGGCATTCACATTGCCGTCGTCGAAGACCAGGAGCAGGTCGATAAATTGCTGGAGGTCATGGATCAGTGTCCCGAACTCCGACACATCGTTTACGACGACCCGCGCGGTCTGCGTCACTACAACCAGGCCTGCCTGCACGGTCTCGACGAGCTTCTTTCTGCGGGAAAAATTCACGACACGAATCAGGGCGATTTTCTTGCCGCAGAAATTGCGCAGGGCCGGCCGGACGATACGGCGATCATGCTGTACACCTCCGGCACTACCGGCAAACCGAAAGGCGTGTGTCAGACGCACCACGCACTGATTTCCGCCGCACGCGGCGGCTGCGGTTTCGACAAACTGGGCGAAAGCGACGAGATGCTGTCCTACCTGCCGATGGCCTGGGTGGGCGACAACCTGTTTTCCTACGCGCAGGCGCTGGTCGCAGGTTTCACTGTGAATTGCCCGGAGTCCGGCGATACGGTGATGAATGACATGCGCGAGATCGGCCCGACGTTCTACTTCGCCCCGCCGCGGGTGTTCGAGAACCTGCTGACCCAGGTGACGATCCGCATGGAAGACGCGGGCGCTCTCAAGCGCCGCATGTTCGCGTTTTTCATGGACGTGGCGAAGCGTTGCGGCGCGGACATTCTCGACGGAAAGCCGGTTTCCGGAACGGATCGAATGCTGTTCGCGCTCGGCAACCTGCTGGTTTATGGTCCGCTGCGCAACGTGCTTGGCATGACGCGCATCCGCGTCGCCTACACCGCCGGGGCGGCGATCGGTCCCGACCTGTTCCGCTTCTACCGCTCGATCGGCATCAACCTCAAGCAGCTCTATGGCCAGACGGAAACCTGCGCCTATGTCTGCCTGCAGCCCGACGGCAAGATCAAGTTCGATTCGGTCGGTTTGCCGGCGCCCGGCGTCGAAATCAAGATTGCCGATAACGGCGAGATTCTGGTGAAGGGGCCGATGCTGCTCAAGGAGTACTACCGGCGGCCTGATGCGACCGCCGAATCGATCAATGCCGAGGGTTATTTCATGACCGGCGACGCC
>CAZAWN010000038.1:6924-17769 GCA_964488825.1 uncultured Methyloversatilis sp.
GACCGCGCCAAGGATGTCGGCAAGCTCAGCAACGGCGCCGTGTTTGCCCCCAACTACATCGAGAACAAGCTCAAGTTCTTTGCGCACATCAAGGAAGCGGTGGCTTTCGGACACAACCGCGACATGGTCTGCGCTTTCATCAACATCGACATGGGCGCGGTAGGCAACTGGGCGGAGCGGCGCGGCATCCCGTATTCCGGTTATGTCGACCTGGCCAGCAAGCCCGCAGTGCTGGAACTGATTCAGGAATGCATCGAGCAGGTGAATGCCGAACTGGCTCACGACGCGATGGTGGCAGAAACGCAAATCCACAGGTTCCTTGTGCTGCACAAGGAGCTCGATCCGGACGACGACGAGCTGACCCGGACAAGAAAAGTGCGTCGCAACTTCATCTCCGACAAATATGCCGTACTAATCGACGCGCTCTACGGCGGCAAGCAGAACCAGTTCATCGAAACCGAAGTGAAGTTCGAGGACGGGCGCAAGGGCAAGGTTTCCGCCGACCTGCAAATCCGCGACGTCAAAATATTCCCCGCCGTGCATGGGAGGGCTGCCTGATGGCGCGCGAAATTGGCGAGGTCGTCCTCGATCTGAATAATGTTTCGCTGTCCTTCGGCGGCGTGAAGGCATTGACGGACATTTCTTTCAATGTCCGCGAGCACGAAATTCGCGCCATCATCGGCCCCAACGGCGCCGGCAAGAGCTCGATGCTGAATGTCATCAATGGCGTGTACCGGCCGCAGCAGGGCGAGATCGTTCTGCGCGGCGAGCATTTCAACAAGATGAACCCTTACAAGGCGGCCTGTTCCGGCATCGCCCGAACCTTTCAGAACATCGCCCTGTTCAAGGGCATGTCGGTGCTCGATAACATCATGACCGGGCGCACGCTGAAAATGAAATCGAATCTGCTCCAGCAGGCCTTCCGGCTGGGCGCGGCGGAACGCGAGGAACTGGAGCATCGCGCCAAGGTGGAAGAGATCATCGACTTCCTCGAAATCCAGCACATTCGCAAGACGCCGGTCGGACGCCTGCCCTACGGCCTGCAAAAGCGCGTCGACCTGGGTCGCGCCCTGGCGATGGAGCCGCAGATCCTGTTGCTCGACGAGCCAATGGCCGGCATGAACGTCGAGGAAAAGCAGGACATGAGCCGCTTCATCCTCGATGTGAACGACCAACTCGGTACGACCATCGTGCTGATCGAACACGACATGGGGGTGGTGATGGATATTTCCGACCGCGTCGTGGTGCTCGACTACGGCAAGAAAATTGGCGACGGCACGCCCGATGCGGTTCGCGCCAACCCCGATGTCATCAGCGCCTATCTCGGCGCCAGCCACTGAGAGGAGTCCGGTCAATGGCATTTTTCTTTGAAACCCTGATCGGCGGCTTGATGGCCGGCATGCTTTATTCGCTGGTGGCGCTTGGCTTCGTGCTGATCTTCAAGGCCTCCGGCGTGTTCAACTTCGCCCAGGGCGCCATGGTGCTGTTCGCCGCGCTGGCGATGGCGCGTTTTTCCGAATGGATACCTGGCTGGCTGGGTGTCGCCAATCCTGTCATCGCCAATATTCTCGCCTTCATCATTGCTGCGCTCATCATGTTTGTCGTGGCGTGGCTGATCGAACGACTGGTGCTGCGGCATCTGGTAAACCAGGAGGGTGCAACCCTGCTGATGGCCACCCTGGGCATCGCCTATTTCATGGAAGGTCTTGGTCAAACCATCTTCGGCAGCGACATCTACAAGATTGATGTCGGCATGCCGAAAGACCCTGTGCTGATGCTGGAGAGCGTTTTCGAGGGCGGCATCTTGATCAACAAAGAGGATTTCTACGCCGCCTTGATCGCCGCCGCGCTGGTGGCCGCACTAGCCTTGTTCTTCCAGAAAACCGGCACCGGACGCGCGCTGCGCGCCGTGGCCGACGATCATCAGGCGGCGCAGTCGATCGGCATTCCGCTCAACCGTATCTGGGTGATCGTCTGGTGCGTGGCCGGCATCGTCGCGCTGGTGGCCGGCATCATCTGGGGTTCCAAGCTAGGCGTACAGTTTTCCCTGGCGACGGTGGCCTTGCGCGCCCTGCCGGTGGTGATTCTTGGCGGCCTCACTTCGGTGCCGGGCGCCATTGTCGGCGGTCTGATCATCGGCGTTGGCGAAAAGCTCTCCGAGGTCTATCTCGGCCCGCTGGTCGGCGGCGGCATCGAGATCTGGTTCGCCTACATGCTGGCTCTGGTGTTCCTGCTGTTCCGGCCGCAGGGGCTGTTCGGCGAGAAAATCATAGACCGGGTGTAAAGAAGATGATTTACAGAGAAAATGGCCAGTTCAAGACCACCTACAAGGCGGATCAGCAAATCTTCCCGATCCGGCAGGACCGCTGGGTAATCCTCGCCCTGATCGCTTTTGCCTTCGTCGGCGTGCCGCTGTTGGCCGACGAATATCTGTTCAAGGCGATCCTCATCCCCTTTTTGATCCTTTCGCTGGCTGCGCTCGGGGTAAATCTGCTGGTCGGCTATTGCGGCCAGATCACCTTGGGCGCAGGCGCTTTCATGGCTGTGGGCGCGTATGCGGCCTACAACTTCATGATTCGCATCCATGACATGCCGCTCTTGGGCGCACTGCTGCTCGGCGGGCTTACCTCAGCCGGCGTGGGCATCGTCTTCGGCATTCCGAGTCTGCGCGTGCGCGGCCTTTATCTGGCCATCGCCACACTGGCTGCGCAGTTCTTTCTCGATTGGGCTTTCTTGCGCATCAAATGGCTTACCAACGATTCCTCCTCGGGCAGCGTGTCGGTATCGAATCTGGAAGTCTTTGGCTGGTCGCTCGATGGCCCGGTGGATAAGTACCTCTTCTGCCTGGTTCTGGTGGTGGTTTTCTCCTTGCTGGCAAAAAACCTGGTGCGCGGTGCGGTCGGTCGGCAATGGATGGCGATCCGCGACATGGACGTTGCGGCCGAGGTGATCGGCATCCGGCCGATGTTCGCCAAGCTGTCCGCTTTCGCAGTCAGCTCGTTCATAGTCGGCGTGGCCGGGGCGCTCTGGGGCTTCGTACATCTCGGCTCATGGGAGCCGGCCGCCTTTTCGATCGACCGTTCCTTCCAATTGTTGTTCATGGTCATCATCGGCGGGCTTGGCTCGATCATGGGCAGCTTCTTCGGCGCGGCCTTCATCATCTTTCTGCCGATTTTCCTGAGCCAGTTCCTGCCCTGGCTGGGCAGTCTGGCCGGGATCAGCATTTCCGTCGCCACGGTCTCCCATTTTGAGTTCATGATCTTTGGCGCACTCATCGTGTTCTTCCTGATCGTCGAGCCTCACGGCCTTGCCCGGCTCTGGTCGACGGGCAAGGAAAAACTACGGCTCTGGCCGTTCCCGCACTAAGGCAATTCCAACCACAGCAGGAGGAGACAATATGAAATTTACCAAGCTTGCCTTGACCGCATCGTTGGCCGCTCTCGGCCTATCGTCCGCTCTCGGCGCCTACGCTCAGGCAAACGAGCAATTCTTCCCGGTGCTTGTGTATCGCACCGGGGCCTATGGTCCGAACGGCACCCCGTGGGCCAATGGGTTCGTCGATTACCTTAAGCTCACCAACGCCCGTGGCGGCATCAACGGCGTAAAAGTAAGTTACGAAGAGTGCGAAACTGGCTATGCCACTGATCGTAGCGTCGAGTGTTACGAGCGCCTCAAGGGCAAGAATGGCGGGGCGACGATGTTCCAGTCCTTGTCCACCGGTGCGACGTTCGCCCTCACCGAGAAAGCCCCCGTCGACAAGATTCCCTTGATCACCGCCGGCTATGGGCGCAGCGAGTCGCAAAATGGCGCGGTGTTCACCTGGAATTTCCCCTTGCTCGGCACCTACTGGGTTGGCGCAGATGTGGCCATCCAGCACATCGCCAAAAAGGAAGGCGGCCTTGACAAACTCAAGGGCAAGAAGATCGCACTGGTCTATCACGACAGCCCCTATGGCAAGGAACCGATCCCGCTGCTCGAGGAACGTGCCAAGATGCACGGCTTCACAGTACAGCAACTTCCTGTCGCCCATCCCGGTGTCGAGCAGAAAGCCACTTGGCTGCAGATTCGCCAGAACCGTCCAGACTATGTCTTGCTGTGGGGCTGGGGCGTGATGAACTCTACAGCCCTGAAGGAAGCCCAGGCGACCGGTTACCCGCGCGAGAAAATGTATGGCATCTGGTGGGCTGGCGCCGAGCCTGACGTCAAGGACGTGGGGGCAGGTGCAAAGGGTTACAACGCCCTGACGCTTCAGCATGGCGCCGAGCCAAACTCCAAGGTCGTCAAGGATGTGCTAGGCATGGTGCATGGGAAAGGCCAGGGAACGGGGCCGAAGGAAGAGGTCGGACAGGTTCTCTATATGCGTGGTCTGATTTCAGCCATGCTGGCCGTCGAAGGGGTCGCTCAAGCCCAAACACGCTATGGCAAGGGCAAAGTCATGACTGGCGAGCAGGTTCGATGGGGTCTCGAGAACCTCGACCTTGACCAAAAGAAGCTCGACGGTCTCGGTTTTGCCGGTGTGATGCGTCCTGTGCAGACATCCTGCCTCGACCACATGGGTTCGAGCTGGGTGCGCGTGCATACCTGGGACGGCGGCAAGTGGAACTTCTCGTCTGACTGGTATCAGGCCGACGAAAAGGTGATCCGCCCCATGGTGATGCTGACTTCCGCCAAATATGCGGAAGAAAAGAAAATCACCCCACGCACACCGGAGCAGTGCAAGCAATAAGTTGAGTCAGCGGTGCGGATTCGTGTGATTCCGCACCGCATCTGACAATTCGACAATCCAAGGGCGCCCATGACTACAGCCAATATCATTCTGAACGTCAACAGCATCGAGGTGATCTACAACCATGTGATCCTCGTGCTCAAGGGCGTTTCGTTTTCCGTGCCTGAGCGCGGCATTGTCGCTTTGCTGGGCGGCAACGGCGCAGGCAAAACCACCACCCTGCGTGCGGTCAGCAATCTGCTGCATGGCGAACGCGGCGAAGTCACCAAGGGCTCCATCGAATTGCGCGGCGAGCGCATCGAGGCGATGACCCCGGCCGATTTAGTCAAGCGCGGCGTCATTCAGGTGATGGAGGGTCGCCATTGTTTCGGTCACCTGACCATCGAGGAAAACCTGCTGACTGGCGCTTACACCCGCACCGATGGCAAGGGCGGCATCGCGGCGACGCTCGAGAAGGTTTACAACTACTTCCCGCGTTTGAAAACCCGCCGTACCAGCCAGGCCGCCTACACCTCCGGTGGCGAACAACAGATGTGCGCGATCGGCCGCGCCTTGATGGCCAACCCGAACATGGTGCTGCTCGATGAACCATCGATGGGACTGGCACCGCAGATCGTCGACGAGGTGTTTTCCATCGTCAAGGATCTGAACCAGAAGGAAGGAGTGACCTTCCTGCTGGCCGAACAGAACACGAATATGGCGCTGCGCTACGCCGACTTCGGCTACATCCTCGAAAATGGCCGGGTTGTCATGGAAGGCGCCGCGGAGGAGCTGCGCAGCAACGAAGACGTCAAGGAGTTCTACCTTGGTCTGTCGAGCAGTGGCCGCAAGAGCTTCCGCGAAGTGAAGCATTACCGTCGTCGCAAGCGGTGGCTGGCGTGAGCGCCTATTTCGACGGGCGCGAGACGCGGGAGCCTGCCGCACGCGAGCGCGACCTGATGGCGTGCCTGCCCGCTCAGATCGCCCACGCCAAGACGCGCTGCCCCTGGTTCGCCGGCGCACTCGTCGACATCGACCCTGCCCGCATCGCCTCGCGCGACGCGCTGGCGACACTGCCCGTCCTGCGCAAGCACGAGTTGATCAAGCTGCAAAAAAAGCAACCGCCCTTCGGAGGCCTCGCCGCTTCGGGCTGGGGCACGCTCGGCCGCGTGTTCGCCTCGCCCGGGCCGATCTACGAGCCCGAGGGCCGCTGCACCGATTACTGGCGCACCGCGCGTGCGCTGTTCGCCGCCGGCATTCGCGCCGGCGAACTGGTCCACAACAGCTTTTCCTACCACATGACGCCGGGCGGCTGGATGCTCGACGCCGGAGCCCGCGCGCTCGGCTGTACCGTGTTCCCCGGCGGCGTGGGACAGACCGAGCAGCAGGTGCAGGCGATGGCCGACCTGCAGCCGCAGGCCTATGTCGGCACGCCATCCTTCCTGCGCATCCTGCTCGAAAAAGCCGACGAACTGGGTGTAAAACTTCCCTCGCTGACCAAGGCACTGGTCTCGGGCGAAGCCTTCCTGCCGCCGGTGCGCGAGGCTTTCGCCGCGCGCGGCATCGCCGGTTATCAAGCCTATGCCACCGCCGATCTCGGGCTGATCGCGTACGAGACGCCGGCACGCGAAGGATTGGTGGTCGACGAGGACGTGATTCTCGAGATAGTTCGCCCCGGCACCGGCGAACCCGTGCCGGCAGGCGAGGTGGGCGAGGTCGTGGTCACCCTTTTCAACACCGACTATCCGCTGGTGCGTTTCGGCACCGGCGATCTTTCCGCGGTGATGCCCGGCGTTTCCCCATGTGGTCGGACCAATACCCGCATCAAGGGCTGGATGGGCCGCGCTGACCAGACCACCAAGATCAAGGGCATGTTCGTTCATCCCGAACAAGTGGCTACCGTGGTCAAGCGGCACCCGGAAATCGCCCGAGCGCGTCTCGTTGTCACCAATCCGGAGAGCAGCGACCACATGACCCTCCAGTGCGAAGCCGCCCCGCGTGATGGGCTCGCCGACGCGATCGCCGACAGCCTGCGCGAATTGACCAAATTGCGCGGCGCAGTCAGCCTCGTGCCGGCGGGCAGCCTGCCCAACGATGGCAAGGTGATCGACGACCAACGCAAGTACGATTGAGGCCCCGTGCCGTAACGCCAGCGCCGACTCTTGCGTTCCGTTGTCGCCACGGCCAGAATTCCTACCCCACATTCAGGAGAACTCGTGCCATGTCCAGTATCGTCAATGTCGTTTTCGACCATCATCGCGATTACGAACTGATCGTCCATGAACCGATTCCCCGCGAGGCGGCGAATCGCTGGATGGACGAGCAGTGGGAAGACCTCGACTGCGAGCCGACCAACCCGATGGGCAAGGTACTGGTACTCGACAAGATTCTCGGCGTGGCGAAATACGCCGGCGAGAAGCGTTTCAAGGAACCGGGAGAGTGGACGAAAGCCTATGCGGCTGCCGTCTCCAGCCTGCTACAGCGCCCTGTCGTACGCGTCGACATCGATGGCCGTATCGTCGGCTGAAAGGATCTACACATGAACGAGGCTGGCGGTTACACCATCGAAGAACTGGCGATCGGCATGAGCGCCGTATTCGCCAAAACGGTCACCGAAGCTGACCTGGTGATGTTTGGGGCTGCATCCGGCGATATGCAGCCGGTGCATTTCAACGAGGAGTATGCGCGCACGACCATGTTCAAAGGACGGATCGCGCATGGCATGCTGTCGGCCGGGATCATCTCGGCCTGCGCCGGCATGCGCTTGCCCGGCCCGGGCGCCATCTATGTCAGTCAAACGCTCAAGTTCAAGGCGCCCGTCCGTATCGGCGATACCGTGCATGCCCGGGTGACCATCAAGGACATCGTGAAGGACAAGAAGCGCGTGGTTGCCGATACGGTATGCACCGTCGCCGACCGCGTCGTGCTCGAGGGCGAAGCGGTATTCATGGTGCCGTCCGGCAGCGCATGATGGCAACGGGTTGACGTTAACGTCACGTGCTAGACTCGTTCGCATTGTCAACCACGCCCCACGAGTCAGCCCATGACCGACAAGAGTCGCCTGTATACCGTTTCGGAGCTTGCCCGGGACCTCGGCATTACCCCCCGGGCGCTGCGTTTTTACGAGGACAAAGGATTGATTTCGCCGCGCCGCGCCGGCGGCAGTCGTGTTTTCGACTATCGCGACCGCGGGCGAATGGCCCTGGTGTTGCGCGTCAAGCGGCTCGGCTTCACGCTCGACGAAATCAAGGATTATCTCGGCCTCTACCGTGTCGACGCACGCGGCATCGCCCAGTTGAAGCGTGGTTACCGGCTCATCCTCGATCGACTCGAACATCTGGAAGCGCAACGCAACGATCTCGACAAACTGCTCGCCGACATGGAGTCCCTGCGCGAGGAAACCTTGCGTCTCTACCGCGAGCGCGGTGGCGATCCGGACGAATTGCACCACCTACCCAATACGACAGAAAGTTGACGTAAGCGTTAACCTGATTTATAACTCGACCCAAGGTCGAACAGCACTGGGAGATTTGCATGGCAAACTACGCTGCGCCCCTTCGCGACATGCGTTTCGTCTATCACGAGCTGATGGATGGCGTAGCGTTGCGGCAGTTGCCTGGCTATGAGGAAATCGATGCCGACCTCGTCGACAGTGTGCTCGACGAAGCGGCCCGCTTCTGCGAAAACGAGTTGCAGCCGATCAACCGCTCCGGCGACGAGGAGGGCTGCGGCTTCGAAGCCGGGCAGGTATTCACTCCCAAGGGGTTCAAGGAAGCCTACGCCGGCTACACCGGCGCAGGCTGGAATGCCCTGGCCTACGAACCCGACCACGGCGGCCAGGGCCTGCCGAAGTGCCTCTCCCTGCTGGTCGAGGAAATGACCTGCGCGACCAACGCGGCCTTCTGGCTCTACCCGAGCCTCACTCACGGCGCTTACCAGGCCATGCGCCTGTACGCCGCCGACGCCATCAAAGAATGCTTTTTCCCGCGCATGGCGGAAGGCGTCTGGAGCGGCACGATGTGTCTGACCGAGCCGCACTGCGGCACCGATCTCGGCCTGCTGCGCACACGTGCCGAGCCGCAAGCCGACGGCAGTTATCACGTTACGGGCACGAAAATCTTCATCACTGCGGGCGAACACGATCTCACCGAGAACATCCTGCACCTGGTGCTGGGTCGCACGCCGGACGCGCCCAAGGGCATCAAGGGCATCAGCCTGTTTCTGGTACCGAAGTTCCTCGTCAATCACGACGGTTCGCTGGGCGCGCGCAACGCGGTTTCCTGCGGAGCCATCGAGCACAAGATGGGCATCAAGGCCTCGGCCACCTGCGTGATGAACTTCGACGGCGCCATCGGTTACCTGATCGGCGAACCCAACAAAGGCATGCGCGCGATGTTCGCGATGATGAACACCGAGCGCCTCGCCATGGGCCTGCAGGCCACCGGCCACGCCGAGGCGGCCTACCAGGGCTCACTCGCCTACGCACGCGAGCGCCTACAGGGGCGCGCCGCCGGCGGGGCGAAGTGTCCCGACCAGCCGGCCGATCCGCTGATCGTGCACCCCGATGTGCGGCGCATGCTGCTCACTCAGCGCTCCCTCGTGCAGGGCATGCGCGCCAGCGCCTGCTGGGTCGGCCAGGCACTCGACACTGCCCTCAAGCATCCGGACGCCGCCGAGCGCCAGCGCGCCGAAGACTTCCTCGCGCTGGTCACGCCGATCGTCAAAGGCTTCTTCACCGACTTGGGATTCGAATGCACCAACCTTGGCATGCAAGTGTTCGGCGGCCATGGTTACATCCGCGAACACGGCATGGAGCAGCATGTGCGCGACGCGCGCATCGCCCAGATCTACGAAGGCGCGAACGGCATCCAGGCGATGGACTTCGCCGCACGCAAGCTACCGATGAACGACGGCCGGCTCGCCGACAGCTTTTTCGCCCCCGTGGAGGCGTTCCTGGCTGCCTGTGCCGGCGAGGCGGCGATGGCCGAGTTCGCCGTGCCGCTCCGCGAGGCGCTGGCCCGGCTGCGCGCCGCGATCGACAGTGTCTTGGAAACGCAGGACGCCAACGAGACCGGCGCAGCCGCCTACGATCTCATGCATCTGTTCGGCTATACCCTGCTGGCCTATCAATGGGCACGCACGGCGCAGATCGGGCTGGCCAAGCAGGCAGGCGACGAGGCGGCGTTCTATCGCGCCAAGGTGCAGACGGCGCGCTTTTACATGCAGCGCATCCTGCCGCGCACCGAGGGCCTGGCGGCGGCCATCCGCGCAGGCGGTGCCAGCCTGAGCACATTCGACGACGCCGGCTGGTAAGCGGCCGCACCCATTGGGAAGGAAGACAACATGAAGATTCTCGTGCCCGTCAAGCGGGTGATCGATTACAACGTCAAGGCGCGCGTCAAGGCCGACGGTTCGGGCATGGATCTGGCCAACGTCAAGATGGCGATGAATCCCTTCGACGAAATCGCCGTTGAGGAAGCGGTACGCCTCAAAGAAGCCGGCAAGGCCACGGAGGTCGTCGCCGTCAGCCTCGGCGAAACCAAGTGCCAGGAGCAGCTGCGCACCGCGCTTGCCCTTGGCGCCGACCGCGCCATTCACGTCGAAACGACGGTCGAATTGCAGCCGCTGGCCGTTGCCAAGTTGCTCAAGGCGGTAGTCGGGCGTGAAACGCCCGGCCTCATCATCCTCGGCAAACAGGCCATCGACGACGACGCCAACCAGACCGGCCAGATGCTCGCCGCCCTGCTCGACTGGCCACAGGCGACCTTCGCCTCCAAGGTCGCGCTCGGTGCGGACGAGGTGGAGGTGACGCGCGAAATCGACGGCGGACTTGAAACGCTGGCGATGAAACTGCCGGCCGTGGTCACCGCCGATCTGCGCCTCAACGAACCGCGCTACGCCACCTTGCCGAACATCATGAAGGCAAAGAAAAAGCCGCTCGACACGCTCTCGCCGGCCGATCTCGGCGTCGATCCCGCGCCCCGGCTGACGACGCTGAAGGTCGAGGAACCGCCGGTGCGCAAGGCCGGCATCCAGGTCGGCAGCGTCGCCGAACTGGTCGACAAACTCAGGAACGAAGCGAAGGTGATTTCATGAGCGCCAACAACAAAGTATTGGTCATCGCCGAACACGACAACGCC
>CAZAWN010000039.1:0-17675 GCA_964488825.1 uncultured Methyloversatilis sp.
GCGATGCCCTGAGCGCCCGCCGCTTGTGCGGCAGGCAGGTCGTCGGCGCCGAGGCCGCCGATGGCATACACGGGCAGGGGCAATCCGGCGGCTAGCCGGGAAAAGCCTTCCCAGCCGATACC
Organism: uncultured Methyloversatilis sp.; assembly: GCA_964488825.1. Classification (GTDB taxonomy): domain Bacteria; phylum Pseudomonadota; class Gammaproteobacteria; order Burkholderiales; family Rhodocyclaceae; genus Sulfuricystis. The sequence continues at coordinate 123 of CAZAWN010000039.1, forward strand.
CGCCGCGCCGGGATGCGTCGCCGTTGCCTTGACCGGCCCGAGCACGGCGAAATCGAGGCCGAGGCGCGCCGCCTGTTCGAGTTCGCGGCGTTCGTGGCAGGAGGCGCCGACGATCGGAAAGGACGGTCGCTGGTTGAGCGCCATGAGTTGGTGCGCAGGCAGATGCAGGCCATCGGCGCCGACGGCGCGGGCGAGTTGCGCATCTGCATTCACCAGCACGCGCGCACCCTGCTGTTGGCAGCGCGCCACCGCGGCGGCGGCGAAGGATTCACGCTGCATTTCCGGCAAGGCGCTTTCGCGCAGTTGCACCAGCTTCAAGCCTTGCACGAGCGCGGCATCGAGTGCGGCAAGTTGGGCGCTCGTCCCGATCTGCCAGGCATGGCTGATGCCATAAAAGGCGGGCAGCTTCAAGGCGGCGAACAGCGGCCCGTTGGCGGGCAGCATCGGCGCCGCCGTCGGGGCGGCACGTGTCTGCCAGCACAGGGCGGAATGCACGTGATCGCGCAGTTCGCCGGTCCATTTCGTCACGCGGAAGAAGTGCAGGCGCACATGGGCATGTTCATAGACATGCTCGCGCACAATCCACGGCGATGCTTCCAGAACCTCGATGCCAAGCTCTTCGCGCAGTTCGCGGATCAGCGCGTCGCGCGGGGTTTCGCCCGCCTCGACCTTGCCGCCGGGAAACTCCCAGTAGCCGGGATAGAAGGTGCCGGGGCCGCGCTGGCCGAGCAGAAACTGGCCATCGTCGCGAAAGATGACGGCGGCGGCGACTTCGACAATTTTCACGACTGTCACTTTTGTTTTCCAGCGAAATCGCGGGCGAACTGCCAGGCTACCCGGCCGGAACGACTGCCCCGTTGCAAAGCCCACTGCAGCGCCTCCCGCCGCCAATCATGCCGTCCCGCCAGCGCCGAGTTTGTGTCGATGCCGAGTTGCTGCAGCCAGTGCGCGCAGATGGCGAGGTAATGGTCCTGATCGAAGGGATAGAACGACAACCAGAGTCCGAAGCGTTCGGAGAGCGAGATTTTTTCCTCGGTGGTTTCCCCCGGATGGATTTCGCCGCTGTCGGTGCGCGTGACTTCAAGGTTCTCGGCCATGCGCTCCGGCATCAGGTGACGGCGGTTCGAGGTGGCGTAGATCAGCAGATTCTCCGGCGCACCGGCGATCGAACCGTCGAGCGCGCTCTTGAGCGCCTTGTAGCCAGGCTCCGAGGCTTCGAAGGACAGGTCGTCGCAAAACACGACAAAGCGTTCGGGACGAGCAGCAATCAGGTCGACGATCTCGGGCAAGTTGATCAGATCGTTGCGATCAACTTCGATCAGCCGCAAGCCCTGTTTGGCAAATTTGTTCAGCACGCCTTTCACCAGCGAGGACTTGCCGGTTCCGCGCGCGCCGGTGAGCAGCACGTTGTTGGCCGGCTTGCCCGCGACGAACTGGCGCGTGTTGCGCTCGATGGCCGCTTTTTGCTGTTCCACGCCCTGCAGATCGGCCAGACGGATCGTGTGCGGATGGCGCACCGGTTCCAGACGGCCGCGCCAGCGGAAGGCGACGGCATTCCAGTCAGGCGGCGCAACGGGCGGGGGAAGCAGGGTTTCGGCGCGGGCGACAAGCGCTTCGAGGCGCGTCAGCAAGGAGTCAAGAGCTTGCATCGGGTATTCTTCCGGTCATGAGACTGCGCAATTTATCACTCCCCGCCCTACTTCTCCTGCTGGCTGGTTGCACGGCGATGCCATCCCTGACGCCGCCACCGGCATCCCCACCGGCTTGCCCGCCCTGTCCGGCGGTCGAAACGCCCAAGCCCGCGGCCCCGCCGTTGCAGGCGGCCCAGTGGACCGACCTGCCGGGTTGGGAAAGCGACGACCATGCGGCAGTGCTCGAACTGTTCAAGGCCCAATGTACCGTCTTGGGCAAACGTCCCCTCTGGTTGTCGACCTGCGAGTCCGCCGCAAAACTCGGCGCTGACGCGACGGCATCCGGTGCGGCGCGCGGCTGGTTCGAGACGGCATTCCGACCCTGGCAGCTCGTCAATCCCGACGGGACGCGCGAAGGCCGCGTGACCGGCTACTACGAACCAATCGTGCGCGGCAGCCGCACGCGCAAGCCGCCCTACCTCACGCCGGTCTTCGGCCCGCCGGACGATCTGATCGTCGTCGATCTGGCCGAACTCTATCCCGAACTCAAACATATGCGTCTGCGCGGCCGACTTGAAGGACGCAAACTGGTGCCTTACTACAATCGGGCCGACTGGGCCGGCGAAGAGTTGCGCCGCGCCGACCGCGCTTTGCTGTGGGTGGATGATCCGGTCGATTTCTTCTTTCTGCAGATCCAAGGTTCCGGGCAGGTCGCGCTTGACGATGGGAGCCGGGTGCGCATCGGCTATGCCGATCAGAACGGTCATCCTTATCGTTCCATCGGAACCTGGCTCATCGAGCGCGGCGAGCTGAAGGCGCACGCCGCCTCGATGCAGGGCATCAAGGCCTGGGCCGCCGCCAACCCGCAGCGACTGCAGGAACTGCTCAACGCCAATCCGAGTCTGGTGTTCTTCCGCGAACTGAAGGCCGAGGGCAAGGGCCCGCCCGGCGCGCTGGGCGTGCCGCTGACGCCGGAACGCTCGATGGCTATCGATCCGCGCCATACCCCGCTTGGCGCACCGGTCTGGCTGGCCACCACGCAGCCCAACAGCACGCAGCCGCTGATCCGTTTGATGCTGGCGCAGGATACCGGCGGCGCGATCCGCAGCCCGGTGCGCGCCGACTACTATTGGGGCAGCGGCGATGCGGCCGGCCAGTCGGCCGGGAAGATGAAGCAAACCGGGCGCATGTGGGTGCTGCTCCCGGCCTGGCATACGCCGTAATGCACTTGCTTGGTGCGAGTGCGCAACCAACTTGGTGCATCGCTACTTCGTATTGACGACACCAAGAAGCTAACCGTCTGATTTATTGTAAGAGTCAAGACTGGAATGCTTGTTGCTGTTGGGCTCCCTATTTCGATTCCGGGAGCACCACCATGGAGAATTTCAAGACATCCGCCGATGTGCTGTTCATCCTGCTCGGCGCCATCATGATTCTGGCAATGCACGCCGGCTTTGCCTTCCTCGAATTAGGCACCGTGCGCAGGAAAAACCAGGTCAACGCATTGGTGAAAATTCTCTGCGATTTTTCGATGTCGACCATCGCCTATTTTTTCATCGGCTATGGCATTGCCTACGGGGTGAATTTTTTCTCCGGCGCTGAAACCCTGCTGGCGAAGAGTGGCTACGATCTTGTCAAGTTTTTCTTCCTGCTGACTTTCGCAGCGGCGATTCCCGCCATCGTCTCTGGCGGCATCGCCGAACGCGCCAGATTCAACCCTCAACTCGCGGCGACCTTCCTGCTGGTCGGCTTCGTTTATCCGTTCTTCGAGGGCATCGCCTGGAACCAGGCCTACGGTATCCAGGCGTGGTTGCTGGCCGCCTTTGGTGCGGAGTTTCACGATTTTGCCGGGTCCGTAGTCGTCCATGCCGTCGGCGGCTGGATCGGTCTTGCCGCCGTGCTGATGCTCGGCGCGAGACGCGGTCGTTACCACAAGGATGGCGGCATCGCGGGCGTCCATCCCCCTTCCAGCATTCCCTTCCTGGCGCTTGGGGCGTGGATTCTGATCGTCGGATGGTTCGGCTTCAACGTGATGAGTGCGCAAACGCTGGAAAAAGTCTCCGGCCTGGTGGCGATGAATTCGCTGATGGCCATGGTTGGCGGCACCCTGGTGGCGCTCGCGGTGGGCAAGAACGACCCCGGTTTCGTGCATAACGGGCCCCTCGCCGGTTTGGTTGCAGTATGTGCCGGCTCCGACCTGATGCATCCGCTTGGCGCCCTGATCACGGGCGGGGTCGCGGGAGGATTGTTCGTCGTCATGTTTACCATCACCCAGAACCGCTGGAAGATCGACGATGTGCTCGGCGTCTGGCCCCTGCATGGCCTATGCGGCGCCTGGGGCGGCATCGCCGCCGGCATTTTTGGCGCGCAGGCGCTCGGGGGCATGGGCGGCGTGGCTTTTATGAGCCAGTTGGCCGGCACCTTGATGGGGGTGACCATTGCCCTGATCGGCGGCTTCGTCATCTATGGCGGCTTGAAGGCGACGGTAGGCATCCGGCTCGACGCCGAAGAGGAGTACGAAGGCGCCGACCTGACCATTCACAAGGTGTCGGCAAGCGCTGAACGCGAAACCCTCTGGTAATTTCATTTCGTCCTTCGCCGTTTGAAGTCGACAGCAATCGGCGCGGCGGCTTCCACTCAACCTGAGGTGGATCACCTATCATAGGCGGCACTTTTCGAGCCGGTGTCCCTGTGTTGGTAGTGACCGATCCATTCATCCTTTCCCGTCAAGTTGAACTGCTCTATCGCAATTTGCGGCCGGGGCAGATCATTTCGATGATTATCGGCGCCCTGCTGGTTTGGCTAGCGTGGGGCAAGGTGGATAGCGTCTTGTTGTTGGGCTGGTTGACCTTGGTGTGGTTGATCGCCAGCCTGCGTCTCGCCTACGGGCTTCGCTATCAGCGGCTCGCTACCGCTCAGCGCCAGGCCGATCCACAGCGCTGGCGTCGCCGCGCCTTGAAGGGCGCCGGCGCCAGCGGCGTTATCTGGATGCTGGGAGCCCTGCTGCTGACGCGTGCCGACGACCCCACCCTGCAGTTCTTTTGCGCTTTCGTGATGTCCGCTCTGGTGGCAGGCGCTGTGCCGGTGTTGGCCGCCGACCGTGTTGCGTTTCGCCTGTTCGCCTGGCCGATTGTCATGGCCGTGATCGTTGGCGTTGCGGGAACCGATCCACTCCAGGCCACCTTTGCCGTATTGGCCATCCTGTTTCTGTTCATCGTGACGCGCAGCGCCGATTTTTTCAATGAGGCCCTGCACGAAACGATTCGCCTGGAGCGCGAAACCGCTCTTCTCGCCGAGAAACTGGAAATTGCCCGCCAGCAGGCCGAGCAGTCGAATCTGGCCAAGAGCCAGTTTCTGGCGAATATGAGCCACGAAATCCGCACGCCGATGAACGCCGTCATCGGCATGACGGAACTGGCGCTCGATACGCACAATTCCGCCGAACGAACCGAGTACCTGCAGATCGTCAAGACCTCGGCGCATTCCTTGCTCGGCATCCTCAACGACATTCTCGATTTTTCCAAAATCGAGGCGGGCAAGCTGACCATTGAGAACATCCCCCTCTCCCCAGCGGATTTGTTGCGCGAAACCGCGGCCATGCTGGCTATGCGCGCGCGCGAGAAAGGTCTGGCGATTGATTGCCTGGTCGCCCCCGATATGCCACACCAGGCGATCAGTGATCCGTTGCGCGTGCGTCAGGTCTTGCTCAATCTGATTGGCAATGCCGTCAAATTTACCGAGCGGGGCCGTATTGCGCTGCATCTCGATGTGGCTGCGCACGATCCGGCCGGCATGATCCTGCGCTTTGCCGTCAGCGATACGGGCATTGGCATCGCTCCCGACAAGCGGGTCCTGGTATTCGACGCCTTTTCCCAAGCCGATGCCTCGACCACGCGCAAATACGGCGGCACCGGCCTTGGTCTGAGCATCACCGATCGTTTGGTACGTCTGCTGGGCGGCCATCTCGAAGTCGAAAGTGAATTGGGGCGCGGCAGCACGTTCAGTTTTACCCTGCCGGTCGGTCTGCCCGCGCATGAGGCTGAGTGTCCCATTCCCGAAACATCGCTTGCCACACAGACATCGTCATCGGCTGGAGTAAGCGCCTCGGCCGCAATCCTGCTGGTGGAGGACAACAAGGTCAATCAGACTTTGGCAATCCGCCTGCTTGAGAAACGCGGCCATCGCGTCACGGTCGCTGGCGATGGCCAGGAGGCGGTCGACCTGATTGCTGGCGGAAGCCATTTCGATCTGGTTCTCATGGACATGCAGATGCCGGTATTGGGCGGTATCGAGGCGACGCGCGCGATCCGGCAAGGGGAGCTGCACGCGGGACAAGCGGGTGGCCGCACACGACTACCTATCGTCGCCATGACGGCGAATACCATGGAAGGTGACCGGGCTGCCTGCCTCGCGGCGGGCATGGACGACTACCTTGCCAAGCCGATCAACCAGAACGCGCTGGACGAAGCCTTGCACCGCTGGTTGGGCGGCGTGCCTTCACAGCAGGAAACCAGCGCCTGAAACTCGGCGCTGGCCGGACGGCACTTGCGGCCGCCCGGCCAGCAGACAATCTTAGTTAATGTTGGCGCTGCCTTTGTCCAGCGTCTTTTCCAGCATGGCAGCCGGCATGTAGCCGGGGACGCGGGTACCGTCGGCAAATATCATCGCCGGTGTGCCGCGAATATTCAGTTTCTTGCCAAGCGCTACGACTTTATCCAACCCGGCGGTATCGCACTTGCCCGCGGGCGGTTCGACGCTGTTGAGGACGAAATCGTTCCACGCCTTGGCCCGGTCGGGCGCACACCAGATGGCTTTCGCCACGTCACCCGACTGGGGGAAGATCGGATAGACGAAGGTGTAGATGGTGACGTTGGTGATGCCCTTCAGTTCCTGCGCCAGCTTCTTGCAGTAAGTGCAATTCGGGTCTTCAAAGGTGACCAGCACACGCTTGCCGTTGCCTTTCACCTGTTTGGCGGCGAGTTCGAGCGGCAGTTCGGAGAACTTTACCTGGGAGAGCTTGTTCTTGCGTTCATCAGTGATATTCTTCTTTGCCTTGACATCGATGGCGTCGCCATTGATCAGGTAATTGACCTTTTCGTCGGTATAGATGAGATCGGCGCCCACCTGGATTTCGTAGAGATTCGAGTTACCCAGCTTACGCACCGAATCGGGCTTGACGCCTGGGCCGAACAGTTCGGCGAGAACCGGTTCGGCGGCCTTCTTGACGGCAGCCTCGTTGGCCAGCGCAACCGGTACGGCAAGCAGTGCGGCAGTTGCGCCGAAAGCGCCGAAAAGTGCTTTGATCTTCATGGTGTCTCCAGTGGGGTGGGGGAAGCGAGTGGGTCTTGCAGGCTCAGCCCATGGCATAGCGGGCTAGCAAGTCCTTTATGACCGGCAGTCGGTCAAAGAGGTTCATTCCAAGGTTGCGCAGCGCCGCCAGGGGAGCGTTTTGCGCCTGGGATGCGCAAAACAGGCGTTGCAGGCCATGAGTGACGGTTTGCAGCGCAACGACCTCCTCGCGCCGGGCGCGTTCGTGGCGCCGCAGCCACTGTATGGCGCCGCAATCGATGTGCGCCGGACAGGCGGCAAGCACTGCGGCGAGACTCCGGGCATCCTGAAATCCCAGGTTGATGCCATGACCGGAAAGCGGATGGATCGTGTGCGCGGCATCGCCGATCAGCGCCAGTCGCGGGGCGACAGTGCGCGGGGCGCGCATCAGGCGCAAGGGGAAAGCCGCGGGGGGCGTTGCCAGGGCAAGCCCGCCCAGTTGGTAATTGCCTGCCGCCGCCACACGTTCGCAAAATTCCGCGGGCGCCAACGCCAGCAGTTCCTGCGCGTGAGCGGTGGAAGTCGACCAGACGATCGATATCAGCTCGCCAGGCAGGGGCAGGTAAGCCAGCACCCCGTCGGCCCGGAACCATTGCCACGCGGTTTCGCGGTGCGGCTGGCTGGTCGTGAAGTTCGCCACCACACCCATCTGCTCGTAGGGCAGAAAATCCACGTCGATGCCCGCGGCGCGGCGCGTCCACGAATCCGCGCCGTCGGCGGCGACAATCAATCGTGCGGACAGGGAACGCCGGTCAGCCAGTTCCAGCACTGCCGCGCCATCGCCAATGTCGAGCAGCTCGGGGAAGGCCGGACAGAGCAGATCGACATTGCCCTGCCGCTTGGCCGTCTCCCACAGTTCGCCCTGCAAGAGCGACGATTCCATGATCCAGGCCAACTCGCCGACGCCACTGGCGTAAGCCGAAAACTCAAGCGCCCCGCCTCGGTCGCCATGCACCGACATCTTGCGCACCGGCAGGCAGCGCGCCAGATCGAGGTGTTGCCAGATACCGATTTCTTCGAGAAAGCGCGCGTTGCTCGGGCTCACCGCATAAATTCGCGCGTCCCAGCCGGCAGGTTGCACGGGCGGTTTCGTCTCCACCACGGCAATGCGCAGGCGCGAGCGCCGCAACGCAACAGCCAACGCCAAACCGGTGAGGCCGCCGCCCACAATGATCAGATCGTAATCCATGCCCGCATTGTCGCGCCCCAAGCAGAACTTGACAAGGCCGGCGCTACACCGGGATAATCCCGCCCCTTCGCATGGTGATGTAGCTCAGCTGGTTAGAGCGACGGATTCATAATCCGTAGGTCGGTGGTTCAAGTCCACTCATCACCACCAGATACCAACGCCAGATCAATGACTTACGTTGATCTGGCGTTTTCTTTTGTCATTATCCTTCCTTGCGCATTCTTGGCACAATTCTGTCGAGCAAGGTGCGTAGTCTTTTCGGGAAATGGTGATCGCGTCTATGATGCGGTGTCAGCATGATTGAATGTCCATCATGCCATTGCGTAATCTTCGGGGCGATCATGATTCAAAAGGCGCTCGACAGGGGCGAGACTGTCAAACTTCGTGATGGGGAAGTCATTCTCTATCTCCGAAAGGGTTCTGAGCGATGGCAAGCAAGGTACAAATTGCCAGATAACACGTGGCATCGGATCACCACCAAGCGAACTAATCTTGACGAAGCACAACGCGTTGCCACGGATGCGTATGACCGTGCTCGCTTTCTTCACCGAGAAGGTTTCAACGCAATCTCTCGCCGTTTCCGCGATGTTGCCGAAATCACCATCAAGCAAATGGATGCTGAGACTGCGAACGGCAAAGGCAAGGTCATTTACAAGGATTACAAACAGGTCATTCAAACCTACTTGATCCCGTTTTTCGGTAAGTCGCAGATCGACAAAATCACCCAGGAAGATATTTCACGATTTGAAAGTTGGCGTGAATCCGAGATGGCGAAAAGTCCGTCGGCATCAACCATCATGAACCACAATGCTGCGCTGAAACGGGTCTTTGACAGCGCGGTCGTACAGGGATGGATGCTGAAGAAGAACATTCCCGAACTGAAGAACCGCGGCAAGAAAGGGAATCGTCGCCCAGATTTCACATTGGATGAATGGCGCAAAGTTACCGCTAATCTTCGCCATTGGATCACAAAGGCGCCAGATGAGCGCTCACGCCATATGCGGGAACTTTTACGTGATTATGTTTTGATATTGAGTAACACGGGCATCCGTACAGGGAAGGAAGCAAACAGCATCAAGTGGAAGCACATTCGCTGGACTACAGACGCTGACGGAGACCGTTATTTGATGATTGCGGTCAAAGGGAAAACGGGAGAGCGTGAACTAGTCGCTAGACATGGATGCGAAGTTTTCCTAGCGCGCATCCAATCAAGATTTCCTGACTTGGCAAAGATGTCTTTTGACCAGTTACTCAAGGCGAGAGTCGACGATTTTGTCTTCAGACTTCCCGCAAGAACGACTAAGGACGGGAAATATCTTGAAAGTAGTCGGACCCCGAACCTTTATCACACGTTCAATCAGTTTCTGGTCGAGCACGATTTGCTCGAAGACAAGCAAGGGAATCATCGAACCCTGTATTCATTGCGGCATATGTACGCGACGATGCGCCTGATGATAGACAAGGTGCCGCACCATGACCTAGCAAAACAAATGGGTACTTCAATTCAGATGATTGTGAGCGACTGACGGAAATCGGATGAACGGGATCACCCTTTACGAATTTGATGCACTGACATCGCAGGCACCGGGCCTTCAGGATGGCGATGGCTTGCGCATCGTGCCGCCCAGGGTTTTTGAATGGCTGGAGTTGCAGGCGCTGCGGGCAGTCGAGCCCAGTGAACCCGGTTCCGCGTGGTTGCGGCTGACACAACGGCGTGGCCGCCGCGCCGTGCAGGTGACGAGTTACGTGGGCGTCATCCGGGCACCGGATGGATTCCAGATTGAAGTATTGCCGAAGGTTGGCAAGGCTATCGGCGGCGGCAACAAGGAGGCTCGGCAACTGCTGATCGAGATGCTGCGCTGCCTGGGCGGTTTTCGCCATGTGCAGACCGACAGCGCAAAACTGGCGGCAATACGAATGCCCTTGCTCGAAGTATTCATCGGAGAGTTTCTCCGGGCAGTCGAGCATATCGTCAAGCGAGGCCTGCGCAGCGACTACAACACCCGCCAAGACAACCTGTTCGCTTTGCGCGGCAAGTTGCAGTTGGCACCGCATCTGCGCCAGAACCATTGCCGGCGGGATCGATTCTTCTCGGAGCACGACGATTTCTCGACCAACCGCCCGGAGAATCGGCTCTTGCACGCGGCGTTACGCTGGGTCTTGTCGGTCACGGTATCGCAGACAAATCAGCAACTGGCCCGCGAACTGTGCTTCGTGTTTGCCGATGTACCGGCATCTGAACAAGTTGCGTATGACTTCCAGCGAGTGCGACTGGATCGTAGCATGGGGCATTACGCCGATGGCCTGGCTTGGGCGCGACTGATCCTAGAGGAAGCCTCGCCACTCACGGGTGTCGGTGGCCATCGCGCGCCCTCCTTGCTGTTTCCGATCGAGGCAGTGTTCGAGGCCTTTGTCGCGAAGCACATCGCACGGCAACTGGAACGGCCTTTCACCCTAAAAACGCAGGCACACAGTTTTTCGCTGGTCAGGCACCAGAAGCAGGACTGGTTCCGGCTGAAGCCCGACCTGTTGGTCAGGGAGTCGGCTACGGATCTGCTGGTGCTGGACACGAAATGGAAACTGCTCGACAGCGCGAAGGCAAATGGTTCGGAGAAGCATGGGTTGTCGCAGGACGACTTCTATCAACTGCACGCCTACGGTCAGAGCTATCTCGACGGTCAGGGTGACGTCATTGTGATCTACCCCAAGACCGATACCTTCAGTCAGCCGCTGTCTGTGTTCGAGTTTCCGAAGAGTAACGGTCTGCGGTTATGGGTGCTGCCGTTTTGCCTGACTGATCGGGTACTCATTCTCCCGGCCTGTGGCAGCCTGGATGCACTCTTCGCACATTACCCACCAAGGCCAGTTGCATTGGGCGCAAACCACGATCCACGTGCCGAATTCAAGGAGACTGCCCTGACATGAAAAACCCGAAACACTCCAAGAAGAATGAGGTTTCCATCGTCCGCTCATCGGCTGCGGAATACCTAACGTTCGTCGCGGCAGCAGGTCAAGGTGGCGTGGAGGCAGTGTATGCCGATGAAAACGTCTGGCTTACCCAGAAGATGATGGGGCAGCTCTATGACGTGGAAACCCACACCATCAACTACCACCTGAAGAAGGTGTTTAGCGACAGCGAGTTGGACGAGGATTCAGTTATTCGAAATTTTCGAATAACTGCTGCCGACGGCAAGAACTACGACACCAAGCATTACAACCTCGCCGCGATCATTGCCGTCGGCTACAAGGTGAATTCAGAGCGGGCCGTCCAGTTTCGCAAGTGGGCTACAGGCATCATCGAGTCCTTCACCATCAAGGGCTTCGCGATGGACGACGAGCGCCTGAAGAATGATGGATCAGTGCTCACCAATCAGTATTTCGAGGAACAACTACAGCGTATCCGGGAAATCCGTCTCTCGGAGCGAAAGTTCTACCAGAAGATCACCGATATCTACGTCACGGCCATCGACTACGACGTAACCGCGCAGGCGACCAAGCGTTTCTTCGCCACCGTGCAGAACAAGCTGCATTGGGCCATTCACGGGCAGACTGCGGCCGAGGTCATCTATCAACGCGCCGACGCCGGTAAGGACAATATGGGCCTGACCACCTGGAAGGACGCCCCTGGTGGCAAGATTCAGAAATTCGATGTCATCGTCGCCAAGAACTACCTGACCGAAGCCGAGATGGCGCAGTTGCAGCGGTTGGTGTCGGCCTACCTGGACCTGGCCGAGGATATGGCGCTTCGGCAGATTCCGATGACGATGCAGGATTGGGAAACGCGCCTTAACCGTTTCATCGAGGCGACCGACCGTGAGGTTTTGCAAGATGCGGGCAAGGTCACGGCGGAAATCGCCAAAGCTCACGCCGAAAGCGAATTCGAGAAATATCGCATCGTGCAGGATCGCTTGTTCGAGAGCGATTTCGACCGGCTGCTGAAACAGATTGAGGCCGACAGCGGCCCGGACAGTAGCGAGGAATAAACCGATGGCCACGAAGAAGAGGGTACCCAGCTGGAGCGACGTCAAAACCAAACTGGCCGATTTCGACCATGCCGGCCTGCTCGGACTGATGCAAGACCTCTACGCTGCCAGCAAGGACAACCAGGCTTTCCTGCACGCCCGCTTCGCGCTGGGCGATGACGTGCTGAAACCCTACAAGGCCACCATCGACCGCTGGCTGTGGCCGGATGTGTTCAAGAACCAGGACACCTCGGTGTCGAAGGCGAAGAAGGCTATCTCGGATTACAAGAAAGCCATCGGGCAAGTAGAGGGACTAGCGGAATTGATGGTGTTCTACTGCGAGCGGGCAGCAGGGTTCAGCGATGATGTCGGCTTGCAGGATGAGGGCTACTTCGACGCACTTGTGAGAATGTTCGATCAGGCGTTGAAGGCCATCCAGTCGCTGCCCGAGGATGCCCGGCACGATCTTCATGGCCGCCTGGATGCAGTCCGCCGCACCAGTCACAACTTCGGCTATGGCGTCGGCGACGACATGGACGACTTGCTTGCCGAGTATGGGATCTTCCGAGCATCCCATTGATCCCGGTATTCGGGCGGAGGTCGATGCGCGGTTGTCCGGCATTGAATCCGAGTTCAACGTGCGCGTGCTCTATGCCTGCGAGTCCGGTAGCCGGGGTTGGGGCTTTGCTTCTCCTGATAGCGATTACGACGTCCGTTTCATCTACGTGCATCCGTTGTCGTGGTATTTGAAGGTCAGCGCGCAGCGCGATGTGATCGAGGTACCGATATCCGACGAACTCGACATCAATGGATGGGAACTGCGCAAGGCGCTCGGTCTGCTGAAGAAGGGCAATGCCACGCTGATTGAGTGGCTGGACTCGCCGGTGGTGTATCGGGCCGATGAGGATTTTCTGCAGGCGATTAGGGATGCTGCTCGGCAGACGCACCAAGCTGAACGTTCGTTTCACCATTACGTGCATATGGCGCGTAAGAACTATCGCGAGTACCTGCGCGGAGATACGGTGCGCCTGAAGAAGTATCTGTACGTGCTGCGACCGCTGCTGGCCACACTGTGGATCGAGCAAGGACGTGGTGTGGCGCCGATGCGCTTCCAGGATTTGGTCGACGCCATTGTGACCGATCCGAACTTGCGTTACGCGATAGATCAGTTGCTGGCGATCAAGCGTGCCGCAGTGGAGGCTGAATATGGTCAGCCGCTGCCCATCATCAACGCCTTTATCGATAGCGAACTGACCCGGCTTGAATCGGTGCTGCCACCCTTGCCTCGCGATACCAATTTTGCGGTACTGGATCGACTGTTTATGGATAGTGTTATGCGAATGGATGACCGGAGAGATGCCCAGTGAGTCGTAGCCGCCGCAAGACGCCGATTGCTGGATAATCGAGGGCTCGTGAGCTCAATGCCGCAGAATTACGCAGCAATGCTCATTAACCCCAATAGCGAGTTGTTCGGTAGTAAGCTGCACGCCACCAGTAATGTCAAGGGCGGTAGTGTAAGCAAACACTTACCGCCCTTTCCTTTTATTGGTTCATGTAGTGGCTATGTAGGAATTCCCGGTCAATCCGCTATTTGGTATTTGCTGAGAACGTGTTTTGAAAGTCTACATACTACGGTTTTTCGAGTCTGCCGAGCATCAGGTTGATCATGGCAAGATAACGGGCCGCTGGTACAGCGCCAGTCTTCCCTTTCGGCCATCGCCTCAAAGATGTAGCAGGGTCTGGAGTTAAAAGCGTAACAAGCCGGTCGGAAAAGTCCAACGAAAACAGTAGGTATTGTGCTTGAGATACAGGTGGGTCGTGTAGCAACCTTTGGGCCTGGCGTCCTCCAGTAGTTGGATACCATGCTGCTCATCGAGTGGGGTATTGTTGCCTAACTGTATGATTCTAAAGGAGCGTTGAGCGGGCGAAGGGAGTCGAACCGTTATATTAGGACTGTAGATGAAATACCTTGAACGAGTGAGTGAGTGAGCGGCACTTAACCACCTGTTATTATTAAAACTATCTCACATCGTGTGAAATACGCATCTGAATTCTAATTGTAATAAGTGAGCAGTACAAGCCATCCTTTATTACTGTTTCGCGGAATCCTTTCCATATAGTCCGCACCTCTTGCCCTAGCCCTTCACTCATTTGCGAAATTGCATCAGATTCACCAATGCGCTAGCTAATAAACGGCATTACCTGACCAAATCCCTACACGCTTTGTCGAATTGCTTAAGGAATTCGTGGAAGGGAATTTCGAGAGCAGCGCACCAAGCTCGCAACTCAACGACATCAAGTCGCCTTTCGCCTCGCTCGCATTTACTGACAAACGACTGGGTCTCGCTCAGTCGGTCTGCAACTTCCCCTTGGGTCAGTCCAGAACTTTCACGAGCATTGCGAAGCATTTCGAGAAACAGCAGGTACTCCTGAGAATGAATAGACTTTTCCATCGCCGCACCATTTGGTAACGCCGATAGGTTGAAGTCGAACTTGGAATAGTCCAAAATAGACTATTCTTATCGGGTGCGCCAATACGTTGCTGCAAGGAAGCCTTCAATGCATGCAGCGGCGCCATTTGGACATGGCACAAGACGTAACAATTTTGAGCGTTCCGCCAGACGCCGTTAGCCACGCTGAAAGGTTTGGTGCGCAAAGTGATCGAGCGACCGGCGTATGGTTCGTCGTCGGGCCCGTTCCGCGCGAACTACTAAACTATATCCCTAGGCCAAAAAATCTTCTATTTCAGGAAGTCTCGCCGAGGTGTCCGTTGTGCGGTTCACCGACTCGAAGACTCGTAAATTCAGTAGGTAATCCATTCTGGGCCTGCGTCACCTACTTCAAGGCAGGTTGTCCTGGTGTAGTCGATTACCTTGATTATCTGGATGCTGTAGAACCCCTAGTCAAAGTCGGCAAGTTTCTGCCGAAGGTGACAGGTTCGCTATTCGGGCCATCTGAGTCGCCTCCCGATAAAAAGGAAGATTGTGCCCACCCACTGAAGTTACGATGGCAAGAGATCGTTCATGAAGCTGGTGTCGTAATTGGAGACGACAAGCAAGCTGTGCGCTGGTTATATCAACCGAAAGTTGCATTCAACAACAAAACGCCGTTGGAAATGTGTCGGACTGAGGCCGGGTGTGACGTGGTACTCAAAATGCTCCGTGATATTTGGACATAGCAATAGCTGTGATATTTCGCGCTACGTTCGAGGTGGAACTAATGCTAAAGAATTTCAGTGTCGGCTTTCTGGAGCCTACTTTGCTAATACCAATGAGTGCTCTGTGCCCTTTGCTGCCGCTGGAGGAAGATAGAAGCAGCCGTTGGCGGTCGTTAACTGAAATCATGAGGCGACCGACCGAGATAATCGGAACATAGTTAAGGCTAGCGGCTATTCCACTCTAGAATCTGCTCGGCAGCCGTGATCAGAGTCTGCTGGCAGAAAGTTCCAGCTGGATATGTCGCAGTAGCAGCTATACCTTGAACTGGTCAATGCGCTGACGCATCTCGTGAGAGAGTGCTTCGAGTTCCTTCGCAGAGTGAGCGGTGCGGCCTACAGCACTACTATTTTCATCTGAAGCGCGAGCCACCTGCTCCACCTGCTGTGCAATCAACTGACCCGCCGAGGACTGCTCGGCGATTGAGTTGGCAATATCGTGGAAAGCCGAGGCTACCCGGTTGGCGCCAGAGCGAATCGCCTCGATTGAGTGACCCGCTTCGCCGGCCAGATGAGCGCCAGCATCGGCCTGCCTCACGGCATCACTCATTCGGTCCACAGCGGTATGGGCACTGGACTGAATGGCACTGATCATCCCGGAAATTTCCCCGGTAGCATTCGCTGTGCGCTCAGCCAACTTTCGCACCTCGTCTGCTACGACTGCAAAGCCACGCCCCTGTTCGCCCGCACGCGCCGCCTCGATAGCAGCGTTGAGCGCCAACAGATTGGTCTGGTCCGCCACCTCGCGAATAACATTGACGATATTAGAAATACGCTCGGTCTGTTCGCCCAAGGTCCCGATAACATCAGAGACCTGCTGTACTGCGACAGTAATTTTCTGCATGTCATTTATGGCAGCGCCTATCACGCGCCCACCTTCTTCCGAATGGTCCGTCGATTTACCTACAACCTCTTGGGCAGCATGCGTATTGTCGAGCATTTGATCTAGACTAACGGACATCTCTTCGACTGCTGCTGCCATTGCGGATGCCGACTGACTGGTTGCGAAGGAGCTATTAGATGATTGACTGCTCGCCTGAACCAGCTCGGCAGCCGTATCATCGAGGCGATGCACATCCTCATTGAGTTCCTGCAGCATGGTGCGCAGCATGGCGATCAGAGTATTAAAGCTGCGGGAAGCGTCGGCGATTTCACCACCACCCTGCACATCTACCTGCACCGAAAAATCCTTTCGCGCCACGATTCGAGCCATTAGTTCGCTCATGTGATTGAGCGGTCCGGATACACCCAACGTTAGATAGCGACCGCCCAACGTCAGAGCCCCCAGCGCGATCAAGATACCGGCCAGCGTGAGCATTTGCACCCGCATGGCCTCTGACACGGCAGCATCAAGTTCGCGGGTTGCTTCATTGACCTGTGCTTCAATGATTGGCTGGAGCGACTCCTGCATCTGGGTCGAGACCTTGTCGAAGTCTCCCATTAGTTTGTTGCCGATAGGCGCACCACCGTCGATGTATGCCTGCGCCATCGTCTTGCCTTTTGCATACCAGACTGCCATGCGTTCCTTGAGTTGGTCAGCCTGCGCTACGCCTGCGGCATCCTTCTCGGCCACATATGAAGCACGGATTTTCGTTAGGTCCTCCTGAAAAACATGATGAGCCTTCTCGGCTTCCTTAAACCCGTCGTCTAGCCCATCTTGGCCCCGTGTTGCCGAGATGTCGGTGAGCCATTGCTGAATCTGCACCACCTGCATCTGCATGTCCTTTGCGAGGATCGCATTCGGCACGCCCTCGTTCTTTACTTCTTCAAGGCCTCGGCGCAATTCAACAAAGGAAAAATACGACACCGCCAACGAGGCGGCCAAGATACTGCCTACTAGCAATACGATCACCAAGATTTTCTGGCCGACTTTCAAGTTATTCAGCATGGTTTCTCCCCAGCACAAAAAGTCAAGTTACTTTTCTCAGACTCAACTATTTAACAAAAATACGTTAGATGCAATGCTCAGACACCTAGTCTTTCGCCTGCGCCAAGTAGCGTCGCCACTCCCAATACAGCAAATATCAAGGCTGCAACACAATGAACCAGACGAACAGGCATCCTGTGAGCAATCTTATCGCCCATGATGACTGCTGGCACATTCGCAACCATCATTCCGACGGTTGTACCAGCAACAACTGCAACAAGGGATTGGTACTGTGCCGCCAGTGCGACCGTAGCTACCTGAGTTTTGTCGCCCATTTCAGCCAGAAAGAATGCGATCAGGGT
>CAZAWN010000040.1:0-17559 GCA_964488825.1 uncultured Methyloversatilis sp.
TGGTGGCGATGCCGTCGGCGGCGGTTTGTTCGACGGCGGTCAGCATGTAAAGCACCCAATCTTCCCAGGTGTCGCGGTCACGGGCTTCCTGCAGCAAGCGGTAATAGTCGGTCTTGGTGCGCACAATGTGACGCGACAGGTAGAGCACAGGAATGTCGAGCAGTCCCTGCTTGACGAGGTAAAGCACGTTGATGATGCGCCCGGTGCGGCCATTGAACGCCAGCCCCTGTTCCGCAGACCCGATGCTCCGGGCCGGCACGGCGAAACCCAAGCAGGGCTATCACGCGTAAGCTACACCCCGTTTTTTCCCGGAGCCTCCCCATGCTCGCCGCCCTCACCCTGCTGCTGATCTTCCAACTCGCCGGCGAAGCCATCGCGTTGTATTTCGTCCTGCCGGTGCCCGGTCCGGTAATCGGCATGGGGCTCTTGTTCGCCGCACTGGCCTTGCGCGGCGGCGCGTCGCTGGACTTGCGCAACACGGCGCAGAATCTGCTCCAGCACCTTTCGCTGCTGTTTGTTCCCGCTGGCGTAGGCGTCATGCTGCATGTGCAGCGGATGGCAGACGAGTGGCTGCCGATTGTCGTCGCGCTGGTTGTCAGCACGCTATTGACCATCATCGTGACCGCGCTGGTGCTGCGCCTGCTCCACGTTCGCCAGGACACCCAGGCATGACGCCGCGCATCGGGGAAATCTGGGTCTATCTCTCAACTTCGCCACTGCTCGGCCTGACGTTGACGCTGCTGGCGTATCAGGGTGCCGTGTGGCTCAATCGACGTTGCGGCGGCCATCCACTCGCCAATCCGGTGCTCATTGCGGTAATTGTTCTCGTTGCCCTGCTGTGGGCGACGGGCACGCCCTACGCCACCTACTTCGATGGTGCGCAATTCGTCCATTTTCTGCTTGGTCCTGCGACCGTTGCCCTGGCCATTCCGCTGTATGCACAGTTTGATCGCCTCAAGCGCATGGCCGCGCCGCTGCTCGTCGCGCTGCTGGCTGGCTCGCTCACGGCGGCATTCTCGGCTGTTCTGGTGGGCAAGATGCTCGGCGCGAGCGACGCCACACTGATTTCGTTGGCGCCCAAGTCGGTGACGACCCCGATCGCCATGGGCATCGCCGAGCGTCTGGGAGGCCTGCCTTCGCTCACCGCCGTGCTGGTGATCCTCACCGGCATCCTCGGCGCCGTCAGCGCGCAGTGGCTGTATACGGCAATGAAATGCCGCGACCAGGCGATACAGGGATTTGCACTGGGCGTGGCGTCGCACGGCATCGGCACGGCGCGCGCTTTTCAGCTCGGCGAACAAAGCGGCGCTTTCGCCGCGTTGGCGATGGGACTGAATGGCTTGCTGACGGCCGTCATGCTGCCCATGTTGATGCCTTCGCTGATGCGCTGGCTCGGCTGAGCAAACTCGGCGCTGGCGCGACGGCTCGCGGCAAAATGCAAGGGACAATGCATGCCTATGTTTATTAGCATTTCCGAATATATTCATCTGAAAAATTATTCGATAAATTGACTTGATCGATTGGAATTAGCCTGCAATAATCGCCGCGCAATCTCGTACCAATAACTATAAAAAAGGCGCGGGAAGACAAGAGGAGGCTGCAAATACAGGGCTAGATGTGAGCCAGTTGTGCTGGTCGCATCTTTGCGGGATCGCCGCAAGACCTTGGCTGGCTCTTCTATCGTTTATATGTGGTCGCGTCACAGCGTACCTAAACTTAAGAGAGGATCGTAGAAGATGGCTGATGTGCAGAACAACAACACGCCGGGCAATGATGACGCGGGCCTGATCGACCGACTGAAGAAACCTCCCAAATGCTCGATGTTCCGCATGATCATCATCGGCGTGCTGGGCGGCATCATCATCTGGGGCGGCCTGAATATGGGCATGGAGTACACCAACCGCGCCGAATTCTGCACTTCTTGCCATACGATGCAGACCCCCTACGAGGAACTCAAGAAAACCGCCCATTACAAGAACCGCAGCGGCACCACGGTGCATTGCGCCGACTGCCACGTCGCCAGCAGCAAGACGCCGACCGACTACTTGTTCAAGTCGTTCCAGAAATTGATGGCCGCCCGCGACATCATTGGCCAGATCTCCGGCGTAATCGATACGCCCGAGAAATTTGAGGCGCACCGCCTGGTGATGGCCCAGCGCGTTTGGGAACGCATGAAGGAACGCGACTCGAAGGAATGCCGCAACTGCCACAACTTCGAGACCATGGATCACGAAAAGCAGAAGGATCGCTCGGTCGTCAAGCACGAAGGCGCCATCGAAGACGGCAAAACCTGCATCGAATGCCACAAGGGCATCGCTCACAAACTGCCGGCAGGCGTGGACAAGAATGCCGAGGGCTGATACCCGTCGCATTCGCAACAACTACCAACAATTACCCCAAATAAACTGAACAGGAGCTACGCATGAAAAAAATCGCATTTGCCGTTTTGAGTACCTTCGTCGCTGGCGGAGCCTTGGCTGCACCGCCGGACTGGAGCAAGGTTGATGCCGTCAAGATGACTTTGGTACACCCCGGCCAGGCCAGCCTGGAATGGGTAATGGACAAGGCCGAGCATTCCGCCGTGCCCGACATCATCGAAAAGAAGCGCGCCTGCTCGAAGTGCCACTTGGGCGATGCCAAGGAAGTCGGCGACAAGATCGTCAAAGGGCAGCCCGCCGGCAACAAGAAGGCCTCGATCGAACCCAAACCCGATGCCAACAAGGCCGGCTTTGTTCCGGTCGAATTCAAGGCGGCGCACGACGGTAGCAAGATCTACTTCCGCCTTGAGTGGGATTCGCCCAAGGGTGGCGCAGCCAAGCAGGATGCCAAGAATGCCGTCAAGGCCACGATCCTTCTCGATGGCGGCGGGACGGTGGGCGGTGCCGACCTGAATGGCTGCTGGGCGAGCTGCCACGACGACCTGCGCGGCATGAAGACCGCCAAGGACGACAAGAAGACCAAGTACATCAAGGATGCCGATCTGGCTGGCGGCAAGTTCTACGACCTGATGCAGTTCCGCAGCGGCGAGAAGGCGGTTGATGGTCACATTATTGACAAGCGCGTAATGGATGGCGGCAAGAGCCTCGTCAAGGCCGAAGGCAAGAAGGAAGGCAGCAAGTGGGTCGTCACCTTCGAGCGCGAACTGGCCGGCAAGGGAACCGGCGACCACACCATCGCCCCGGGCAAGATGTACAACTTCGGCGTGGCCATTCACGAGGATCACAGCGCTGGTCGCTTGCACTATCTGTCATTCGGCTACCAGTTCGAACTGGACAACAAGGGCAAGGAAAAGTATCAGTTGAACGTTGCCAAGCAGTAAGTTGTTTCACCACAACCCACAGGAGGAGATAACCCATGAGAATCAAAACCAGCCTGGTCGGCGTCGCTCTAGCGGCCGGCCTCAGCCTGGGCGGCGCGGCGCATGCCACACCGCCTACCGCTGAGATGTTGTCCTATGCATGCGCCGGCTGCCACGGCACGAACGGCGGCAGCGCGGGCCTGACCATGCCATCCCTGGCCAGCCACTCCAAGGCCGCCATCGTGGACGCCATGAAGAAGTTCAAGAGCGGCGAACGCCCCTCAACTGTGATGGGTCGTCTGGCCAAGGGTTATACCGATGCAGACTTTGCCGCCATGGGCGATTTCTTCTCCAAGCAGAAATTCCATCCGACGACGCAGAAGCTGGAAGCCGCCAAAGTCAAGAAAGGCGCCGACATGGCTGAAGAAGCCTGCTCGCGTTGCCATATCGACGACGGCAAGGAAGGCAAGGACGATACGCCGGTGATGGCCAGCCAGTGGCTTGAATACCTGCAAATGCAAGCGGCGCTATACGATTCCGGAAAGCGCAAGATGCCCGAAGAAATGGCCAAGCGCTGGAACAAGCTCTCGAAAGAGGACAAGGAAGCGCTGTTGCATTTCTACGCCAGCGTGAAATAAGGGGGACACACACCATGACACTAGATCGCAGAAGTTTTATCAAGGTGCTGGGCAGCGCCTCCGGCTTGGCACTGGCAGGTTGCGCCACACAGGGTGGCAGCGGCGCCGCACCCGCGGCTCCGGCTGTCGCGAAAACTCAGGAAATCATGCCCAAGGGCTCCGCACGTCGCGTTGTCGTCGTCGGTGGCGGCTACGGCGGCGCCATCGCCGCCAAGTACGTGCGCATGCTCGACAAGTCCATTGAAGTCGTGATGGTTGAACGCAACAAGCAGTTCATCTCCTGCCCGTTCAGCAACTTCTATATTGCCGGCATGACCAACGACATGGCGTCGCTGACCATCGGTTACGACAAGCTGGCCGCCAATCATGGCGTCAAGATGGTCTATGCCGATGTGACGATGATCGACGCCGCTGCAAAGAAGATTGTCACCAGCGAGGGAACGCTGGCTTACGACCGCCTGATCGTCTCCCCCGGCATCGATTTCCGCAATGAGATCGAAGGCTACGACGCCAAGGCTCAGGAAGCCTTCCCGCATGCTTGGAAAGCCGGCCACCAGTCGACCCTGCTGCGCAACCAGTTGCAGGCCATGAAGGATGGCGGCACGGTGATCATGAGCATGCCGCTCACCCCGTATCGCTGCCCGCCCGGCCCCTACGAGCGTTCCTGCCTGATCTCCAGCTACCTGAAGAAGCACAAGCCAAAGTCCAAGCTGATCCTGCTCGACGCCAATCCCGATGTGGTCTCCAAGAAGCCTTTGTTCACCAAAGCCTGGAACGAGTACTACAAAGGTACCTTCGAATACGTTGGAGGCAAGAAGGTCACCCAGGTCAATGTGGCCGGCAAGTCGGTCAGCATCGAAGGCATCGAGGACTTCAAGGGCGATGTGATCAACGTCATCCCGCCGCAGCGTGCCGCCGATATCGCCGTCAAGTCGGGTCTGGTGGGCGAAGACAAGAACTGGTGCCCGGTCGATGCCATCAGCTTCCAATCGACCAAGCACAAGGATGTTCACATCATCGGCGATGCAACTTCCCTGCCGTCAGAAGGCGCCCCGATGCCGAAGTCCGGCTACTCGGCCAACTCCCAGGCAAAGATGTGCGCGCAGAACGTCGTCAATCTGATGAACGGCAAGCCGACCATTGACTTCTCCGGCATCAACGTCTGCTACAGCGCGGTCAGCGATCACGGCTCCGTCAGTATCGCCGCGGTCTACACGGTCAAGGGAGGCAAGATCGCTTCGGTGCCGAACTCCGGGGGCATTTCTCCGGCCGATTTCTCGCTGCTCAAGTACGAGCACACCTACGCGGAAAGCTGGCTGAAGAACATCCTCATCGAAATGTCGACCTGATCCGGGTTACGGCAACCAACGACAAGGCCCGCTTCGGCGGGCCTTGTTTTTTCAATACGCGCCAAGTCGGCGCCCCCAGGGACTTCCTTCGGTCGCTAACGCGACGGCATCCCCTGCTTCACCCTTTCCCGGTACTGCCAAAGCCACCGGCTCCCCGATGGGATGCCTCGAAACTATCGACAACATTGAACGCCACCTGCACGACCGGAACGATCACCAGTTGTGCGATGCGGTCGAGCGGATTCAAGGAGAAGACCTCCTGGCCGCGGTTCCACAGCGAAACGAAGATTTCGCCCTGATAGTCGGAATCGATCAGACCAACGAGATTGCCCAGCACAATGCCGTGCTTGTGGCCCAGTCCGGAGCGCGGCAGGATCATCGCCGCCATGCCGGGGTCGGCGATATGGATGGCGATGCCGGCGGGAATCAGTTTCGTCTCGCCAGGCATTACGCGCATCGGCGACTCGATGCAGGCACGCAGGTCCATGCCGGCGGCGCCGGGGGTGGCGTAGTGCGGCGTGTGCTCCCCCTTGGCATCCTGCAGTCGCGCATCGAGGATGCGCACATCGATGGTCGGCCTGTTGTCAGCCTGGGTCATGATTCATCTCCGCTATGTGTTGCATGATCGCCCGCGCAATGCTCAGTTTGTCGCCCGGCGGCAAGGGATGCGCGCCAGCGGCATCGAACAGCGTTACGGCATTGGTGTCGCCGCCCATGCCATCCTGCACCAGATTCCCCACCACCAACGGCAGGCGTTTGGCTTGCCGCTTGCCCTCCGCGTAGGCGGCCAGATCGCCACTCTCGGCGGCAAAGCCGACGCAGAACGGCGCATCCGGTCGCGCCGCAACCTCGGCCAGAATGTCGGGATTGGCGACCAGTTCGAGCGTCAGCGTACCGACGCCTTTCTTGATCTTGTGCTCTGCCGCCGTCGCCGGGCGGTAATCCGCCACGGCGGCTACGGCAATGAAGATATCCGCCGGCAATTGCTCCAGAACCATGGCGCGCATCTGCAAAGCGCTCTGCACATTGATGCGCGTCACCCCCGCCGGCGTCGGCAAGCACACGGGGCCGCACACTGCCGTCACGTCAGCGCCGAGTTCCGCACAGGCTCGGGCGAGCGCAAAACCCATCTTGCCGGAGCTGATGTTGGTCAGCCCGCGCACGGGATCGAGCGCCTCGTAGGTCGGACCCGCCGTCAGCAGCACCCGCTTGCCGGCCAAGCGCTTGGGCTGGAAGAAGGCCACCAGCGCCGCATACAGTTCGGCGGGTTCGAGCATGCGTCCCGCACCGGTTTCTCCACAGGCTTGAACGCCTACGCCCGGACCGAGGATCGCCACGCCATCGGCACGTAATTGCGCGACATTGCGTTGAGTTGCCGGGTTTTCCCACATCTGCCGGTTCATTGCCGGGGCAACAAGCAACGGGCAATCCCGGGCAAGACAAAGGGCCGACAGCAGATCGTCGGCAAATCCATGGGCCAGTTTGGCGATCAAGTCGGCGGTGGCCGGCGCAACGATCAGCGCATCAGCGCCGCGCGTCAAATCGATATGGGCCATGCCATTCTGTTCGGACGCATCCCACAGGGTCGTATGTACCGGACGCCCGGTCAGCGCCTGGAAGGTCAGCGGCGCAACGAACCGCGCGCCTGCAGCGGTCATGACGACATCGACCGTCGCACCGGCCTTGCCGAGCAGGCGCGCCAGTTCGCACGCCTTGTACGCAGCGACCCCGCCGGTCACGCCCAGCACGATGCGCTTGCCCGCCAGTTCACCCGTTGTTGTATCCATGCCAGATAAAATCGCCATTTTGGTGCGGAGGATTCTAACCGATGGCAATCACCGACTGGCCCGACGATCAGCGTCCGCGCGAAAGGCTGCTGGCACATGGCGCTCAGGCACTCAACGACGCCGAATTGCTGGCGATCTTCCTGCGCGTCGGCGTCAAGGGAATGAGCGCCGTCGATCTGGCGCGCGCGCTGCTCGCCCACTTCGACAACAGCCTGGCCCGCCTGGCTGCCGCCACACCGCAGGAACTCACAGCCGTGAATGGCATCGGCCCGGCCAAGGCGGCGCAACTGGTCGCCACCCTGGAACTGGCTCGCCGCGGCTTGCATGAAGAACTGCGCAGCCGTCCCGCACTTTCCTCTCCTGGCGCGGTACGCGATTGGCTGCGGCTGTCGCTCGCGCAGTTGCCGCACGAGGTTTTTCTGGTGCTATGGCTGGATGCACAGAATCGCCTGATCGCCTCCGAGGAGCTGTTTCGCGGCACCCTGACCCAAACCTCGGTCTATCCGCGCGAGGTGGTGAAGCAAGCCTTGCTGCGCAACGCCGCGGCCGCGATTCTCGCCCACAACCATCCCAGCGGCGTCACCGAACCCTCGGCGGCCGACGAACTCCTCACGCGTAACCTCAAGCAGGCGCTGGCTTTGGTGGATGTCCGCGTAATCGACCACTTCATTGTGGCCGCGGGCAATACGCCACCCCTGTCCTTCGCCGAGCGCGGCCTGCTGTAAAAAGTGGAAAAGTGCTTGCTCGACGGCAGGCTTCTCCAGTAGAATCCGCGGCTTTCCTAAATCCGAAGTTCTGGAGCTCCAATATGTCCCGCGTATGCGCTGTGACGGGCAAAGCCCCGATGGTGGGTAACAACGTTTCCCACGCCAACAACAAGACCAAGCGTCGCTATCTGCCGAACCTGCAATCGCGCCGCTTCTGGATCGAATCCGAAAACCGTTGGGTGCGTCTGCGCGTTTCGAACGCCGGTCTGCGCACCATTGACAAGAAAGGCATCGACGTTGTTCTCGCCGAGTTGCGCGAACGCGGCGAAGCCGTATAACCCCAGGAGGTAAGCGACCATGGCAGCCAAGGGCGGACGTGAAAAGATCAAGCTGGAATCCACTGCGGGTACCGGTCATTTCTACACCACCAACAAGAACAAGCGCACCACTCCTGAAAAGCTGGAGTTCATGAAGTACGATCCGAAAGCGCGCAAGCACGTGCTGTACAAGGAAATCAAACTCAAGTAATCGCCGACTTGGATTACTTTCGGTGCAGAAACGCCAGCCCTAGCGCTGGCGTTTTTTATTTGTACTGTCGTTTCGCGGGAGGTTCAAAGAGGGAAAAAAAGAAGCGGTGCAGGTTGCCGATCTGTCTTTGCTTGCGGGCCTGAGGGAAGGTTTCTCGCAGCAAGACGGTGGAGGAGGTCATTTAGAACGGCCAAGATCAGGGGGAACCTGGCAATCTATTTGGCGGCAACCCGATGCTAATGCACCGCTTCCTGACTTATCTATATCAAGACCCGTGCCAGCTTGCCAATAAAACAAAGTACCTCTATTTATCAATAAGTTGGACAGAATTCCCCAAGCACGAGACGGCCCTCCTCAACTGCCATCAGCCGATTTTCACGCCATTCTGTCAGACATGCCTGCCATTTTGGCATTAACCTATGCGGATGTTGCGCAGCTTGCGGTAAAGCGTACGTTCGCTGATGCCCAACTCGGTCGCCAGCGCTTTTCGATTGCCGTGGTGAGCAGCCAGGCGCAGGCGCAGCGCTTCATCTTCAAGTTGCGCCAGCGTCTGCATTGACGAGCGCTGAGCGGCGGCAGGCAGTGCCGTCTGTTGGCCGTGCTGTGCCGTAGCGCCAGCGCCGACTTCTTCATGCTCTGTAGCCGCAGCCAGCACTTCGGCGGGCAAATGCTCCGGCTGAATGGCATTGCCATCGCAGAGCAAGGTGGCGCGCTCCAAAACATTGCGCAGCTCGCGCACATTGCCGGGATAGTCGTAAGCCGTCAGCAGGGCCAGGGCGGGCGGGGTCAGATGCAATTCGCGACCGGGCGCCACACGTTCCAGCAAGGTCTCGGCGAGCAAGGGAATATCGCCGCTGCGCTCGCGCAGCGGGGGCAGGGCAATGGGAAAGGTATTCAGGCGATAGTACAAATCCTGGCGGAACCGCCCTTCGTCCACCATCGTCCGCAAACTCCGATGCGTCGCCGAGATCAGTCGCACATCGGATTTCAGGAACTCATTGGCGCCGACGCGCCGAAATGTCCCGGTTTCGAGCAAGCGCAACAGCTTGACCTGCATGCCGAGCGGAATGTCGCCCAACTCATCGAGAAACAGCGTGCCCCCCGCCGCCGCTTCGACCAGACCGATGCGCCGCGCCGATGCGCCGGTAAAGGAGCCTTTTTCATGGCCGAACAGTTCGCTTTCGAACAAGGTCTCGGTCAGACCGGAACAATCCACGGCGACAAAGGGGCGGTCGGCCCGTCGACTCGCATCGTGAATGGCCTTGGCCACCAGTTCCTTGCCCGTGCCGGACTCGCCCTGCAGCATCACCGTCGCATCGGAGGGCGCAACCCGCGCCATCAGTTCCAGCATGCGCCGGAAGGCGGGAGAACGCCCCACCAGCGTGCGGGCATCGGGCTGTCCGCGCGACACCCCCAGCGGCTCCATTTTTTCGATGAAAAAGGCCAATCGGCCAGCGGCGTCGGTCAGTGGAGCGAGTTCGATATTGACATAGGCTTGGCCAGCAGGCGTGTGATGCAAATGCAGGACTCGCTCGCGTTGTCCCGACTTGATCGTCTGCTTGAGGGGACAGGTTTCGCCCGCTTCGTCGCAAGGAGCAGCGTAGCGATGCGAGACGGCATAACAGGTCTGACCGATGATCGCGTCGTTATCGCCAAAACTGCGCCGATAGGCCTTGTTGGCAGCACGGATGCGGTAGTCCGTACCGCAGAGAATATGCGGTTCCGGCAGGGTATCCAGAAAGGAAATCAGCTCGTGAAGCGTATGCATGACGGGGGAGAGCAGCTTTTATCTCAGGTTTGCAGCAGCCGCACCTCGCGCTGCGGGAAGGGAATCTCGATGCCAGACTCCTTGAAGGCTTGCCAGATCGCCAGATGAATATCCGACTTGGTCTGCAAGCTGCCCTGCTCAGGATCGGCCACCCAGAAACCGAGTTCGAGAGTGATACCGGAGTCGGCGAAGGCCACCAGAAAGGCTTTCGGTGGCGGATCGACAAGCACCCGGGGCTGCGCGCGCGCGGCTTCGACAAGAATTCCCATTGCCCGCTCCGGATCGGTGCTGTAGGCCACCTGCAGCTGCGTGGCGATGCGGATTTTCGGATCAGTAAATGTTTCGTTCGAAATCGCCGAACTCACCAGGGTTTCGTTCGGTACGATCATTTCCACACCGGTCATGCCGCGCAACAGGGTATAGCGCGTGGTAATGCGCGTCACTACGCCGCGCATGCCGGCCACCTCGATCAAGTTGCCAATGCGGATGGAGCGGTCGAGCAGAATGATGAAGCCGGAAACATAGTTGGCCGCGATACGCTGCAAACCCAAACCCAGACCGACGCCGAGCGCGCCGCCGAAAACCGACAGGGCCGTCAGATCGATGCCGACCAACGGCAAGCTCACTAAGACGGCAAGCAGAATCAACAAAGCGCGCAGCAAACGGGAAAACACCAGGCGCAAGTTGCCGTCGATGCCCTGGGCGCTCATCAGGCGCGCATCGGCGATGCCGCCGAGCCACAGTGCAACCAGCAGGGTTGTCAGCACGGCGCCGATGCCTTGCACTATCAGCCAGAGATCAAGCTTCTCCTTGCCAATGTTGAAGCTCACCGATTCCAGCAACTCGATGAATTCCGGCAACAGGCCGAGGATGTACAAGGCGGCGACACACCAGGCAATGAAAGCAAAGCTGCGTTCAAAGCTCGCCAACCAGGGAGCCGCGCTGTGAAAGCTGTGACGTACAACGAACATCACCGCACGGATCAGCACCAGCGAGGTGAGCAAGGGGATCGCCAGTTTCAGCAGGTTGACATTGTGCCACTGCGCCAACAATGGGCGCGCCACCAGCACCAGCACCAACATGGCAAGCGGCATCCCGATACGCTGCAGGCCGCGCTGCCCTAACCAGAGTGCGCGACTCGTCTCTTCAGAGGCGTTGTCGATGCGCCCATGCAACCAACGGTAAAAGAGCCAGGCTAAGACCAGGCAGCCCAACAACACGCCGATTTGCCACACCACCTGGGGTTGCTGGAGGTCACGCCAGAGGTCAAGCAGCAAAACACCGAAAGCACTGGTGGAATTCATGGCAGCGCCTCGGCATAAGGAACGGCATCCTCGCGATGGCGCTGCCAATTCGCCAGATATGCACGTGCCAACACGGGGTTGTCGCGCAATATCAGAACGTTCTCGGCATTGCGCGCCTGCGCGGAATAAGTGAAGTTGTAGCTGCCGGTAATGACCACGGGACGACTCCCTTCCACATCGATGAGGAGGATTTTATTGTGCGCCGACGCATAGCGGGTTTCGAGGCGGACATGGATACCGGATGAATGCAGGTCTGGCACGCGCGAGTTGTCGCCGCGCAGCGCCATCTCGCGGTCGGCCAGCACCAGCACAGCGACGCCGCGCTGCTGGGCGGCAATCAGAGCGCGCGCGATAGTGCGGCTGGTTATCAGGAAGGCCTGGACATGGATGCTGCGCTGCGCTGCACCCAACTCGCGCAACAACGCACCCTCCGCATCGTCCCACGGAGTGAACAACACTTCGATACGACCGACGGCCGGCAACTCCGCCGCATAGCCCGGTGGCACCAGCAGCGCCAGCACCAGCAGCAGTAATTTCACTTCGCGCGCTCCAGAACCGCAGCGTAGAAACCATCGGTGCCGTGGCGGTGGGGCAGCAGGTGCAAATCTGCGCCGGAAAGCTCGATGTCGATGCCCTGCTCCCCCAGCACCGCTTGCGCCGACAGGCGCGCAAAGGCGGGCTGTGCCGCAAGGAAGGCATCGACGATCTGCTCGTTCTCTTCCGGTAGCAAGCTACAGGTGGCATACACCAGCCGGCCGCCAGGCTTGAGGAGTTTCGCGGCGGCGGAAAGAATGGCCGCCTGCTTGACCGTCAGTTCGACCACACTCTCCGGCGTTTGACGCCACTTGAGGTCGGGATTGCGGCGCAAGGTGCCCAGTCCCGAACAGGGTGCATCGACCAGCACGCGGTCGCACTTGCCGGCGAGGCGTTTCACGTGCGTGTCGTTTTCGTGGGCAATCAGCGCCGGATGCACGTTCGAGAGCCCGGAACGCGCCAGGCGCGGCTTGAGCTTGGCGAGCCGTTTGTCGGCCACATCGAAGGCATAGAGCCGGCCCGTAGAGCGCATCATGGCGCCGAGCTGCAGGGTTTTGCCGCCTGCTCCGGCGCAAAAATCCACCACCATCTCGCCGCGCCTGGGCGCCAGCAGACGCCCGAGCAACTGACTGCCCTCGTCCTGCACCTCGAAGCTACCATCGAGAAAACGGACATGCTTGGCCAGAAACGGCTTGCCGGCGAGACGGATGCCTTCGGGGGCGTAGCGGCAAGCCGCCGCGGCAATCCCTTCGCTCTCCAGTTGGGCGAGCAGTTCAGCACGTTCGGCTTTGAGAGAGTTGGCGCGCAAGTCAAGCGGCGCAGCTTGGTTCAGGCTGCGCATCAGTACGAGTAGTTCCGCTTCCGGCAACAAAGCACCGAGACGCTCGACCAGCCAGTCGGGCAAATCGGTTTGCTCGGCCAGTGACAGTGTCGGTTCCGGTTTAGCCTTCAGTGCGGCCAGCCATTCTGCATCGCGCGTCGACAGGGCGGGTTCGAGCATGCGCAGGCTGACGCCGCAATGTCGCACCAGCGCCGCCAGCACCCATTGCTTGGGATTCGGCTCCGCGCCGATCCAGGCTGCCAGCGAACGCTTGCGGCGCAATACGGCGTAACCGGCATCGGCAATAAACGCCCGCTCGCGCGGACCGCAGCGCTGGGCGCGAAAGTAGGCGGAGAGTGCCGCATCGGCTGGCTGACGGAACTGCAACAACTGCTGCGTCGCATGGATCGCCTGTTCGAGCAGGCCGGGGGAAAGGGTGTTCATGGTTTGGTTTCCGTTTCGATGGTGATGGCGATCTGATCGAAGAGATCGCCTTTGCGGTCGCGGTGACGAATTCTGAGTGGCAGGCGGGTTTCCGCATCCAGCCAGACCTCCGTACGATCTTCCTGCCTCCCGCCGACGACTTTGAAATGTATCGCCTGACGGGTTCCGAGTGGCGTTTCGAGCGCATCGACAATGCCGACCTGAACAGTGTAACTGGCAACACCGCGCGCCGTCGCCAGCCGCAGCGCATGTTCGGTGGAATATCCCGGCAGATGCGCCATCTGGTAGAACAGGGAAAGCATGTCCTGGGCGGGCACGAACGCAACACTACCGCCACGCGGCAACAGGATATTGCCCGCGGCGGCATCGAAGCGAATGGACTCCGTCGTCTTGCCCTCGCGCACCACAGTAAATTCGTGCGGGCGCAAGCCCGCCGCATCGAAGCCGCCTCGGCTTTCCTGCACCACCTTGACGGAGCGAAACAACGCGACCAGCCCGGTCGTTTCCGTCGTGGCCTGCAAACGATACTGATGGTCGTCGTGTTCCCAGCGATGTTCGCCCTGGCCGATGACGAAGTCCTGCTCGCCACGCGTCACACGAAAAACGATGCGGCCAGTGCGCGGCCAGCGGGTCGCAAAACTCGGCGTTGGCGTGACGGCATCGTTCGCTTGTGACAGGGTCTCGGAAGGCAGCCATTCCGGCACTGGTTCATGAACGACCTGCGCCGGGACTGCTGCGGCGGACGACGGCTCGTTGGGACTGTTCAGATCGGGCGTTACCGGTCCCTGCTCGCTTGCAGGAGGTGCCGCCGGCTTTTGCGCAGCGGGCTTTTTCTTGGCCGGTCCCGGAACCGCAGGGGGGTGCGGCGTGACGGGCGCGCTCTGTGGCGGAGCCAGCCGGGCAGAGAGCTTGGCCGAGGTTTCGGGCTCATCATCGAAAGGCAGCGCCCAACCCGGCGACAGCAGCACGCCAATATGCAGCGCCAGCGAGGCCGACAAGGCCAGCCACAAGGGCGCCAACATCGAATCAGCGCTCCGGCACGCGCAAGGCAGCGGTCGCTTCGGTGCTGTCGTCCGTCCAGACGACGTGCCCATTCACCAAGCGGCAGCGTTCATCGAGGATGCCGCGCGCCGCCAGGGGATAAACGAGATGCTCCTGCACCAGCACGCGCGCCGCGAGCGAGTCGGGGGTATCGCCAGCCATGACCGGCACGACGGCCTGCGCGATGATCGGTCCGCAATCAAGCGTCGACGTAACGAAATGCACGGTGCAGCCATGCACCCGCACCCCGGTACGCAGCGCCGCTTCGTGGGTATGCAGGCCAGGAAACGCCGGCAACAGGGAAGGATGGATATTCACCAGCCGACCAGCGAAGCGCGTGACGAAATCAGCCGTCAGGATACGCATGAAGCCGGCAAGAAATACAACATCCGCGCCATGACGTTCAATGGTTTCGGCCAGCGCAGCATCAAACACTTCGCGGGTCGGAAACTGCGTATGGTCGACCACGGCGGTCGACACGCCGCGGGCCGCAGCCCAGGCCAGGCCGGCGGCAGCGGGACGGTTGCTGATTACGGCAGTACACATGCCAGGCAGTTGGGCGTCGATGAGCGCCTGCATGTTGCTGCCGCGACCGGAAATGAGAATGACGTAGCGTTTCATCAGATGGGAAGAAATACGGAAGTGGCGAGATTCTGCACCACCTTGACGACGGTGCGCTGATTCTTGTCGGCGACAATGCGGGAGAGCAGATCGAGATTGCCGATCAGACGACCGAACTCGCGCTCGAAGCTGAGATTGCGCACCGGCGCCATTTCGTTGGAAAGAAGCAGGAGCGAGCCGGCGGGCAGATCGGCCTCACCCCGCGTACGGCGCGCATCGCCGAGCTTCCAGGCAGCGATCTCGACGTTGCGGGCAGCGTTGTAGAGCTTTTGCGGATCGAGATCGTCGAACAGAAAAAACTCGAACTTGCCCTCGAAAGCATCGTGCACCATCTGGGAAAGTCCGCCGACGAAGGCGGCCACACGGTCGTGGGGATAGTCCTCGCGCAAGCCGGCGAGAATCAGAACCGTGCTGCGCCGCCCCTCGGCATCGGCGCCGCCACCCGCCAGACTGGGTGCAACAAGCCGCTCCATCGCGATTTCCAGCGAAACATGCCCCCCTTTGCGCCATTCGCGCGGATTGCGCCGATAAAGTTTCTCCGCCAGACGGGCGAGACTGGTGCCGACGGCGCGGCGATGCTCGTCAGCGATGCGATCAATATCCGTTTTGGCAAACTGCCCCGGTCCCGAAACGCAGGCCGCAAGGGACAAGGAACACAGCAGGAGCAGGCTGGCGCGTCGGTTCATGGCGGCAGAGTTTACCCCACCCCTATAATGCCGCCATGCCGCGAATACACGCCCTTCCCGATCTCCTGATCAGTCAGATAGCCGCCGGCGAGGTTGTTGAGCGGCCCGCCTCGGTGCTCAAGGAACTGATCGAAAACAGCCTGGATGCCGGCGCGACAAAAATCGACGTACAGATCGAGGAAGGTGGCGTCAGGCTGATCCGCATCTCGGACGACGGCGGCGGCATCGACCAGGACGATCTGCCGCTGGCGCTGGCACGCCACGCCACCAGCAAGATCGCCAGCCTGGCCGACCTGGAGAGCGTCGCCAGTTACGGCTTTCGCGGCGAAGCGCTCGCCTCCATCGCTGCGGTCGCGCGCGTCACAGTAACCAGCCGCCCCCCCAACGCCGCGCACGCCTGGCAGATCGACACCGCACAACAGGCCATTCAGCCCGCTGCGCAGGGCCCCGGCACGACCATCGCCGTAGCCGACCTGTATTTCAACACCCCGGCACGACGCAAATTCCTCAAGTCCGTCGCCACCGAGTTCGCCCGCTGCGACGAGGTGCTGACGCGCATGGCGCAGGCGCAACCCGAGGTCGCATTTACCCTGGCGCACAATGGCCAACTGCGTCGCCGTCTCGCCGCCACCGAGTTTTCCCGCCGCACAGGCGAACTGATGGGCGAGGACTTCATGCGTCACGCGCGCCCCGTCGAAGCCAGCGCCGGCCCTTTGCGGCTGGTCGGGTTCGCCGCCCTGCCCGCCTACGCCGGAAACACGCGCGCCGAACAGCACTTCTACGTCAACGGCCGTTACGTCAAGGACAAGCTGCTCGTCCACGCCGCGCGCGCCGCCTATGCCGACGTGCTGCATGGAGCCCATCACCCGGCCTGGGTACTGTTTCTCGACATCGATCCGACACTGGTCGACGCCAACGTCCATCCGGCCAAGATCGAAGTGCGCTTTCGCGACAGTCAGGGCGTCCACCAGTTCGTTTTCCACGCCCTGCAACGTGTGCTGGCGCAGCCACTGGCGGCGATTGGTGGCATTGGTGCCGCAACAACACCGCATGCCGTCCCGCCAGCGCCGAGTTTCACGCCGCAGCAAACCCGCTTCTCCGTAAGCGAACCGGCTACCGGCGCCTATTTCGCTTTTGTTCAGCAAGCCAACAACCCAGCCACCGCCGATACGCCGACAAGCACCGACGCCGCCCCTCCGCTCGGCTACGCCATCGCCCAGCTGCACGGTATCTACATCCTCGCCCAAAACGCGCTGGGACTGGTCCT
Source organism: uncultured Methyloversatilis sp. (assembly GCA_964488825.1). Taxonomy (GTDB): domain Bacteria; phylum Pseudomonadota; class Gammaproteobacteria; order Burkholderiales; family Rhodocyclaceae; genus Sulfuricystis. The sequence goes on from CAZAWN010000040.1 coordinate 16,793, forward strand.
CGTCGACATGCACGCCGCCCACGAGCGCATCCTCTACGAAAAACTCAAGCTCAGCGCCGATGCGGCTCCGGCGGTGCAAAGCCTGCTCGTTCCCGTCGTATTCAGCGCCAACGCCCGCGAGCGCGCCGCCGCCGAAGAACACGCCGACACCTTGGCACAACTGGGCTTCGCGCTCGCTCCGGTCGGCCCGGAACAGCTCGCCGTGCGCGCCGTACCCGCCCTGCTGGCCGGTGGCAAGCTCGAACAACTCACGCGCGCCCTGCTCGCCGAGCTGGCCGAGCAGCCGGCCAGCCATGTGCTCGCACAGCGCCGCAACGAAATCCTCGCCACCTGCGCCTGCCATGGCGCGATACGCGCCAATCGTAGCCTCAGCCTCGCGGAAATGAACGCCCTGCTGCGCGACATGGAAGCCACCGAGCGCGCCGACCAGTGCAACCACGGACGGCCCACCTGGGTGCAATTGCCGCTCGCAGAACTCGACAAATTGTTCATGCGCGGCAAATGAAGTGACACCCTAATCAATAACTCGCGACCTACTCCGCTCTGAGCGCCTCCACCGGATCGAGCCGCGCGGCGCGGCGCGCCGGCAGTACGCCCGCGGCAAGGCCGATGATGATCGCCACGCCTTCGGCGAGCAGTACGAAGGCCAGCGGGGTCTGCACCGGCAGGGCAGGAACAAAGAAATGAAGGGCCTGCGCGATACCGATGCCGAGCGCCAGGCCCAGCGCGCCGCCCAGCGCGGCAAGCGCTACCGCTTCGCCGAGGAA
>CAZAWN010000041.1:0-17276 GCA_964488825.1 uncultured Methyloversatilis sp.
CGAGATGTATTCGACCAAGCTGATCAACGTGCATTTCTGGCTGGCCACGCTCGGTACCGTGCTCTACATTGCCGCTCTGTGGATCTCCGGCGTGATGCAGGGCCTGATGTGGCGCGCTACCAACGCCGATGGCACGCTGACCTACTCCTTCGCGGAGTCCGTCAAGGCCTCCTATCCCTTCTGGACCATCCGTGTCGTGGGCGGCTTGCTGTTCCTCGTCGGCATGCTGCTGATGGCTTACAACATGTTCAAGACGATCTCAGCCGGTCGGGCTGTCGATGACGCCAAGGTCCTCGAGCCCGCACACGCTCACTGATCGCTAGGGAGATAACACATCATGTTGACGCAAGAAAAAGTTGAATCAAGCAATACGCTACTGATCGTCATGACCCTGTTTGCGGTTATCTGGGGCGGCCTGGTGGAAATCGTGCCGCTGTTCTTCCAGAAGTCGACCACGACGCCGGTGAATGAGCAGGTCAAGCCTTACGACGCCTTACGCCTGGCGGGCCGGGACATTTATATTCGCGAAGGCTGCTACAACTGCCATTCGCAGATGATTCGTCCTTTCCGCGCAGAAACCGAGCGCTATGGCCACTACTCCGTGGCGGGTGAGTATGTTTACGATCATCCATTCCAGTGGGGCTCCAAGCGCACCGGTCCGGATCTCGCTCGTGTTGGGGGTCGTTACTCCGATCAGTGGCATAAGATCCATTTGTTGAACCCGCGCGATGTCGTGCCCGAGTCCAACATGCCGGCTTATTACTGGTTGGATCGTCCGCTCAAGGACCCGAATATCGGGGCGAAGATGGCGGCGCTGAACAAGGTCTTTGGTAGCAGCCTGCAAGGGTATAGCGAGAAGGACATCGCCGAGGCTCCTAAAGCTTTGGAAGGCAAGACCGAGCTTGATGCGGTCGTAGCCTACCTGCAAGGTCTTGGCACTGCCCTTAAGCAGACCCGTTAAGCGACATGGACATCAACGACCTGCGTTCCATCGCCACTGTGATGCTGTTTGTCGCATTCATAGCCATCGTGCTATGGGCGTATTCCGGCAAACGCAAAAAGGCGTTCGACGAAGCGGCTTCACTCGCAGTGGGTGACGACGACGAAGTCAAGGGCGGCGGCAAGGCAGGTCAATAGATTAAGAAAGGAATTCGTCATGGATTTCAGTAATACGAGTGATTTCGTGAGCGGCTTCTGGAACATGTACGTCATCGTGCTTGTTCTGGTCAGCATTCTCTGGTGCGCCTGGTTCTTATGGACTCAGGGATCGGTGAAGTTCAATCCGGGTGAAGTGACCGGCCACAAGTGGGATGAGACGCTTGAGGAGTACAGCAACCCGCTGCCGAACTGGTGGCGCTGGATGTTCTACATCACTGTCTTCTTCGCCCTGGCTTATCTTGCGCTGTATCCTGGCCTGGGTAACGTAGCGGGTTCCTTCGGTTGGACCATGCGTGGTCAGTACGACGCAGAAATGAAGGCAGCCGAAGCGAAGTACGGTCCCAAGTTCAACCAGTTCCTCAAGCAGGATGTCATGACTGTGGCGAAGAACCAGGAAGCCAAAGAGATGGGGCAGCGCTTGTTCCAGACCTACTGCGAGCAGTGCCATGGCGGCGATGCCGGCGGTGCGAACAGCTTCCCGAACCTCAAGGATGGTGATTGGCTGTGGGGCGGTACGCCCGACAAGATCAAGGAAACCATCGTTGCGGGACGCATGGGCATCATGACGCCGATGGGTACCAAGCCCGATATGGATGCCGAGCAGGTGAAGGACGTGGTGCATTATGTGCGCTCTTTGTCTGGCCTGTCTTCCGACTCTGCTCGAGTTCAACGTGGCGCAGAGCTCTATCCTGTGGCTTGTGCCGCCTGCCACCAGGCTGACGGCAAGGGCATGCAGGCGGCCGGCTATCCGAACCTGACCGACAAGGTGTGGTTGCATGGATCATCCGAAGCGAAGCAGATCGAGATTGTCACCAAGGGTATGCAGAACCAGATGCCTGCTTTTGGCGAGTTTCTCGGCGAAGCCAAGGTACACCTGCTGACGGCGTACGTGTGGGGTCTGGGTGGCGGTGTCGCACCCGAGGCGCCCGCAGCTGAAGCACCTGCAGCAGAAGCAGCTCCCGCTGCAGCAGAACAGAAGTAGTTTGATGAGTAACACTTCCGGTCCCGCAAGGGGTCGGAAGTGCAAACGCCTAGGGGGAAATCGAATTTCGGTTTGGGCGTGCTAGATGGGCTTTTTCAGGGGAATGTCCGTCAATCGTATTGCTTGTTGGCGAGTTTGATAATGTACAACCCTTAAGAACGGCATCAGGAAAATGAATCAGCCCCCTCCCATCAAAGAAGCAAACTCAGTAGCAGAGACGCCCGTAACGCTATACAAGTCACGGGTCAAAATTCATCCGCGGACAGTCACCGGTTTATTCGCCAACTGGCGCTGGATATTCGTCTGGCTGACGCAAGCCCTCTACTACGGCCTGCCCTGGTTGCAATGGAATGATCGACAGGCAGTATTGTTCGATCTGGTCAACCGCAAGTTCTACATTTTCGGGTTGGTGCTATGGCCGCAGGATGTGTTTTTCCTCGCCATCATCTTGATCATTTCGGCGTATGCCTTGTTCCTCTTTACGGCAGTCGCAGGCCGGTTATGGTGTGGTTACGCCTGCCCGCAGACCGTATACACCGAGATCTTCCTGTGGATTGAAGCAAAGATCGAAGGAGATCGAAGCGCACGTATCAAGCTGGACAAGTCTCCCATGGATGCGCGCAAGTTTCGACTGCGTGCAATGAAATTCGGCGCATGGGGTATGTTGGCCCTGTGGACGGGTTTTACCCTGGTGGGCTATTTCTCGCCGATCATTGAATTATGGGGTTCATTTTGGGCATGGACCCTTGGACCCTGGGAAACCTTCTGGATTTTCTTTTACGGGTTCATGACCTATTTGTTCGCCGGAATGATGCGTGAGCAGGTATGTCTCTACATGTGTCCCTATGCTCGCTTCCAGAGCGTGATGTTTGACCCGGATACCTTGGTGATCACCTACGATGCGGAACGCGGGGAGCCGCGGGGTCAGCGCAAGAAGGGTGCCGATCTGAAGAGCATAGGCAAGGGTGAGTGCGTGGATTGCAGTTTATGCATCCAGGTATGTCCCACCGGAATTGACATCCGTAATGGTCTTCAATATGAATGTATCGGCTGCGCCGCCTGTATCGATGTCTGCGATGAAGTGATGGAGAAAATGGATTATCCGAAAGGATTGATTCGTTACACCACCGAGAATGCCTTGGCGCAGCATTGGGGATGGAAGGATATTCTCAGTCATATCATCCGCCCTCGAATCATCATCTACACAGTGATCCTGCTCGGCCTCTGTATTGGCTTGATCTGGGGGGTCGCCAATAAACCTGATCTCAGAGTTAACGTGATCCGTGATCGTGGTGTGCTGGCGCGCGAGGTTGAGGGCGGTCTGGTCGAGAACGTTTATCGACTGCAAGTCATGAACGTTACAGAGCAGACACATCGTTATGTCGTGTCGGTTGCAGGCCTTGACAGCATCAAGCTTGACGGGGAAACGGAAGTCGAGGTGGCACCTGCCGCCAGCAAGAGTTTTACCGTTGCCGTACGTGTGCCGCCGGAATCCGGCAAGAAGGGCTCGCACACCATCTACTTCGATGTGAAGGCTAAGGAACGATCCGACTTGGCTGTTCATGAGAAAGCTACATTTTTAATGCCTTAAGCAGATCCCATGACAATATCTACCTTGACTGACAAGCAAAACGCAAATCCCTGGTATCGTGAGCCGTGGCCATGGCTGCTGATGGCGGGTCCCTTTATCGTCATCATTGCCGGTTTTGTAACCGCCTGGCTGGCGGTCACGACAAGTGATGGACTGGTTACCGACGATTATTACCAGAAGGGATTGGCAGTTGCCGAAACGCTGGCGCGCAGCGAACGTGCCGAGGCTCTCGGTATTGCAGCCGGTGTAAGCCTGTCCCGGGAGAAAATGAAGGTGCGCTTGAGTGGAAACGCGCAATTCGTTCCCCCGCCCGCATTAAAGGTAATGTTGTCGCACCCGACCCGTGCTGGGCTGGATCGCGTGCTCGTGCTCCAGCGCGAAGGGGATGTGTATTGGGGCGAAATGCTATTGCCCGCCTCGGGGCATTGGTTGGTGATGGTCGAGGATGAAGCCAAGGAATGGCGGCTGATGGGCAGCATGATGCTGCCTGCCGCAAATGAAACGGTGATCGGTGGGGGAGAGACCGCCAAACCGCAGTCGTAGTCGTTTTTTCAACTAGGGGAGAGCAAGCATGGATGCAATCAGAGAGTTGTTTACTACCGATATCGGCCTCTTGAGCGTAGTTACAATTGTCATAGCAACTTACTTCGTGATTTTTGTCTATAACTACGCGAAGAAGCAGATGGAAATAGACGCAAAGAACGCCGAGAAAAAGTAATTCGGCTACGCGTTTATCTGAATGGGCGTGGCGCAGTGTGCGTCACGCCCTGATTATTTCCGGACGATCAGTGCGCTGGGCCGACGCCGATGGGGGGCGGGGCGAGGTTCACGATTCGAGTGAATAGGTCACGGAATTCGTGCTCCGGTTTTGGTCCGAAGCGTGGGTCGCCATGCTCGCCAAAGGCGGCTGCGATTTCAACCCAGTCTTCTGCGGTGAGATATTTCTTGGCCAGGGGGATGACGGTTTTTTCTTCAAGCTGCATATGGTGGCGGGCTTCTTCAACCATGTTCTCGACGCTGGCGGCAAAGGCTTCGAGTTTGTCCGCCACGCCGGCTTCGATTTCGCCCAGCATCAATTCAAGATTTCGTAGGTGCGCCACACTGGCGGCATGCTGCAGTTTCAGGTCGGCGATGAGTTGGTCGGCTTCTCCTGTGCGTTCCTGAAGCTTGCTGAAAAGATAAGCCTCTTCGCGCGGGTCGTGCAGGCGTTGCGAGAAAGCATCCATGTAGTAAATCATCGACCACATCAGCTTGAAATCGGGTTCGACCTTTTTTTCGAGCATTTCCTTGACGAGGAAGTGTAGGCCATGCAGGACAGCGCCGAGAGCACGGTGCTCGTCTTGAAGAATCGCAAGAGCGCGGTTGAGCATATTGATATCCTAGCGATAGACCAGCACGGGAACGCGCGAATGCGTCAGCACCTTTTGCGTTTCAGAACCCAGCAGGAACCCACCGATGCCACGGCGACCATGCGAAGCCATGAAGATCAGATCGCAGCCGGCAGTTTCGGCGGCAGAGATAATCGCTTCGTAGGGTACGTCGCTGGTTGTAGCCAGGCTGTTGGCCGGGACATTCTCGGCCGCCGCTTGTTGTGTGCAGGCTCCGAGGATATCGCTGGCTTGCTGACTGGCCATTTGCAAGAACTTCTCCGGCGTTGTCGGATCGATCAATGCCCCCTCGCCATAGAAGGCGACGGGATACTCCGGTTTGGCGTAGAAAAAAGTAATGCGTGCGCTGGCCTCGCGCGCGAAAGCGATGGCGCGCTTGACCGTTTCTTTGGACAGCTCTGAGCCGTCAGTGGGGACCAACAGGTGCTTAAACATTTTCGTTTCTCCCTCCGAATACTGCGGGCTGATTGATGCATATCAACATGTTCTTCGTAAAACCCGTCAGAATCATAGCGCATTGGGAGGGCAAGTCATGACTACTAGCAAAACGTTTGAAAATGGAGTCTCGCCACAGCGTGTAATGCGCGATTTGCACGAGACGGTGCAGTCGAATGTCGATCCCTTGGGCGTGTTCATGCCCTTGATGCATGCGCAGTGGGCATGGCTGACGCATCCGCACGAATTGGCCGAAGAAGCCGCTGAATTATCGACGCGCATGCTGAGTCTGCAATGGTATTCGTGGCAACGCATGATGGGATTGCCAGTGAAGGATATCGAGCAGCCGAACCCGGACGATACCCGCTTCGTTGATCCCATCTGGAAGGATTCGGCTAGCTGGGATATCACCAAAGAGTGGTATTTGTTGCTGACTCACCATATTCAGGACATGCTGTTCGAGACCCCCGGCTTGTCAAGTCGTGATCGGCGACGGGCGGCGTTCTGGTGGCGTAAATGGTTGAACGCCATGGCCCCGACCAACTTCCTGCTGACCAATCCTGTGGCGATGCGCAAGGCGGCGGAGACGCATGGCGATAGTCTGATGCGCGGCATGAAAAACTTCATGGACGATCTTCAGGCAGGCAATATTCGCATGACGCGGCCGGATGATTTCAAGGTCGGCGTCAATCTGGCCTCCACTCCGGGTAAGGTCATCCTGCGCAACCGATTGCTCGAGGTGATCCACTACAAACCGGTAGCCGAGCGCGTGCATCGCGTGCCATTGTTGATCGTTACTCCCTGGATCAACAAGTTTTACATTCTCGATCTGGTCGCGAAGAAGAGCATGATTCGCTATCTGCTCGAACAAGGTTTCGATGTCTTCATCACCAGTTGGAAGAACCCCGATGCGTCGATGGCAGAAGTCGGCTTCGACGACTACATTACCGAGGGCATCGATGCAGCCGTCGCAGCGGCGTGCGCTATCGCGAAATCTCCCAAGCTGAATGCAGTCGGTTACTGCATTGGCGGTACCGCTCTGGCGACCTATCTGGCTTGGGCCAATCGCAAGTACGCCCCTTCCGATGTACCGGTGGAGAGCGCGACATTCTTCACGACGCTGGTGGATTTTCACAAACCGGGCGATATCGAGGTCTTCCTCGACGAGGGGAGCTTTCACTATCTGGCGCGGAAAATGCGCGACAAAGGTTACCTCGACGGCGGCGAAATGGCTTCGGCGTTCCGTCTGCTGCGTTCGAACAGCCTGATCTGGCATTACGTGGTGCATGGGTATCTCTATGGCGAGGCGCCGCCGCCCTTCGATGTGTTGTTCTGGAACATGGACGCCACGCGGATGCCGGCGCGCATGCATACCTGGTACCTGCGAAATCTCTATCTCGACAATAAGCTGATCAAGAAAGACGCGCTGGAGATTGCCGGTCAGTCGATCGACCTGAGCCGCATCATTCAGCCGCTTTATGCGGTAACGGCAGCCGACGACCACATCGCGCCATGGCGGCAGGCATTTCGCATCAACAACTATGCGGCGGGTGAAAAGCGCTTCGTACTCTCCAGTTCCGGTCATATCCTCGGTATTGTCAATCCGGTCGTGAATCCGCCCAAACGCGAGTACTGGGTTGCTCCCACCGAGCGTCACGACAATCCCGATACCTGGCACGAAAGAGCCGAACATCGCGCCGGCAGTTGGTGGGAGGACTGGGTGGCCTGGTTAGGGCCGCATGCGGGCGAGCTGGCTGCTCCTGGGCCGGTCTCAAGCAAGGCGTATCCGGCCGTGGGAGATGCGCCGGGAAGCTACGTGCTGGAAGCTTAAAAAGTCGGCGCTGGCGGGACGGCACGGGCGGCATCGGCTATCATTGCGCTCCATAACTTTGGCTCGCATTGCGTCGGATGTGCCGGCGGTTGCGGCTTGGAATGCGATAATGAAAAGCGTGGATGATTTCCGCCTGCGCCTGGGCAAGCATGAGTTGGTGCCCATCGTCATCGGCGGCATGGGGGTGGATATTTCGACGTCGGATCTGGCGCTCGAAGCGGCCCGGCTCGGCGGCGTCGGACACATCTCCGACGCCATGGTGCCGACGGTTTCGGACCGCCGATACAACACCCGGTATGTCAAGGACAAGCTGAAGTTATACAAGTACAACGTCGCGAATAACGACAAATCGGACGTCCAGTTTGATCTGGCGCTGCTCGCCGAAGCTACCGAGGCGCACGTCCGCCATGCCATGGAACGCAAGCGCGGCCCGGGCATGATTCTTATCAATTGCATGGAAAAGCTGACGATGAATGCGCCCAAGGAGACCTTGCGCGTGCGTCTGCGTTCGGCGCTGGATGCCGGCATCGACGGCATCACGCTGGCGGCCGGCTTGCACTTGGGTTCGCTTGCGCTGATGGAGGATCATCCTCGTTTCCGCGATGCCAAGCTGGGCATCATCGTCTCTTCCTTGCGCGCCCTGCAACTGTTTATCAAAAAGAGCGCGCGCACGAATCGCCTGCCCGATTACGTCGTTATCGAAGGGCCGTTGGCAGGCGGGCATCTCGGCTTCGGCATGGATTGGGCGCAGTTTGATCTGGCAAGCATTGTTGCCGAAATCCAGGCCTGGCTGAAGGCCGAGCAACTCGATATTCCGCTGATTCCCGCCGGGGGAATCTTTACCGGCAGCGATGCCGCTGTATTTCTCGATGGCGGTGCGGCGGCGGTACAGGTGGCCACACGCTTTACTGTCGCGAAAGAGTGCGGTTTGCCCGACGACATCAAGCAGGAATACTTCAAGGCTGATGAGGATGACATCGAGGTGAATGGTGTTTCGCCTACCGGTTACCCGATGCGCATGCTGAAGAACAGCCCGGCGATCGGTGACGGTATCCGTCCCAACTGCGAGGCCTACGGCTATCTGCTCGATGCCAATGGACGTTGCCAGTACATCGATGCCTGGAATCGAGAGGTGGCAGCGCATCCCGATGCAAAAAAAGTCAAGGTGTGGGACAAGACCTGCCTCTGTACCCAGATGCGCAATTTTGATCTCTGGACCTGCGGCCACTATACGTATCGCCTCAAGGACACGACACGCGAACTGCCCGACGGCAGTTACCAGTTGTTGACGGCCGAGCACATTTTCAACGATTATCGCTACAGCAAAGACGGGGCGATTGTCCTCCCGTCTGCGTTGGCCACATAACATTATTGCGACCGGGCTGGAGGAGCGAGCATGGCGTTGGTAAATCAGGATAGCGGGCGCGAACTGCGGCGCATAGTGCGCACCAACGAAGAGATCAAGAGCGTGGTGGCCACGGCGTTCAAGATCAATCTGATGGCGATGAACGCGATCTTTCTCGCCAAGCGGGCTGGCCAAAGCGCGTTGGGTTTTGGGGTGTTATCCAATGAACTGAGGCGCTTTGCGATGGATCTGCAAAAGCAGATGACGCAATTGCGTGAAATGACTTACGGCAGCGTGGCAACGGTGACTGCGCTGGTCAAGCAGGCCCGCCTGAACGGCGTGCTTGAACGTGCGCGCAAGCAATCGAGCGGAGTAGGGCGCGCCCTGATCGACGATTTCATGCGTAACCGCCATGGCCTCGCCTATTCGCGACGGCGCGAGCAAATTGCTGCGCTGAACCGGCGCTTGTCGCAAATGATTGCCGATACGGCGCAACTCGTTGAACTGGGCAGCGTGCTGGCGCGTTCAGCCAAGATCGAGGCTGCCTATGGCGGGCCGTTCTCCGCCGCCTTGATGCAGGTTTCCAGCGATTTCGAACGAACCATTGGCGAAATCCAGCGTTCCCTTGAAAATCTCAACAAACACCAGGATGCGAACTGATGAAAACCGCCCAGATCATTTTTGAGGATGGCAGTCACAAATGGATTGCGCTGGTGCGCGATCCGAATCGTCCGGACTATCTGATCGATACCAACGAGTATCTGGTGATCGACAACGACGATGCAATCCTGCTCGATCCGGGTGGCAACGAAATCTTCCCGGATGTATTTTCCGCACTGTCCACCGAGTTCGATCCACGCAAGATCGACAAGTTGTTTGCCAGCCACCAGGACCCCGACATCATTTCATCGCTTTCCCTCTGGCTGGAGTTCAATCCGAAAATCAAGTGCTACATCAGTTGGTTATGGACGAGTTTCGTGCCGCACTTCGGCGGCAACAAGGAAACTTTCGTGCCACTGCCGGATGGCGGGGCTGACATCATGGTGGGCAGCCAGCGCTTGCAGGCGATTCCCGCACACTACCTGCATTCCTCGGGCAACTTCCACCTCTACGATCCCAAGGCCAAGATTCTTTTTTCCGGCGATATTGGCGCTGCCCTGCTGCCTGCCGGAGAAGATGGTCTGTTTGTTGAGGATTTCGACCGCCATATCCGCCATGCCGAAGCCTTCCATCGGCGCTGGATGGGTTCCGAGAAAGCCAAGCGCGAATGGTGCAGTCGCGTCAGCCAACTCGACATCCAGATGATGTGTCCCCAGCATGGCTCGATCTATCGCGGCGATCAGGTGCGCCGCTTCATCGAATGGTTCTCCCATCTCGATATCGGGGTCGTCAAGGGCTGAGAGTCTGTTCTCCGCTTGACGCATATCAAGGCGGTCGGCTACGGGAGTGAAGGAGAATCCTCGCTCCCGTTTCTTTTTGTCGAGCCAACATGACTTCACTGACCGTTCCGCTGCGCGACCATCACAAATGCTGCGATGAGCTTTTCGCATCCGCCGAGGAGGCTGTTGCCGGCAGCCACTGGACGGACGCCGAGCACTTGCAACACGATTTTGTCGCGGCCATGGAAACCCATTTCCATACCGAAGAGGAGGTGTTGTTCCCGGCCTTCGAGGCAGCGACCGGGATGAGCATGGGGCCGACGCGCATGATGCGCTTCGAGCATGCCCAGATGCGCGAATTGTTCGCCCGGATGAACGACGCGCTTGCCGCGCACGATGCTCGCGAATTCGCCGGCGTGGCGGAGACGCTGCTGGTGATGATGCAGCAACACAACATGAAGGAAGAGAACATTCTTTATCCGATGTGCGATCGTGGCCTGGAAGCACAGAGCGCGACACTCGATCCGGTGTTGCGCAACCGTCTCGGTCCGGCTTGTCCGGCGGTCTTGTGAAAACGGATGCTCCGCGCCTGGTGATTGACGGGCGGGACATGCAGCCGCCCGAGCCTCTGGAAAAGACCCTGGAGGGGATTGACCAGTTGGGTGCAGACGACGAACTGCTGCTGATGGTGTATTGCCATCCCGTGCCCTTGTTCAACATCCTGCGCAACAACGGCTATGTCTGGCAAGAGGATGTTCTGGAGGACGGCACGCACGAGATTCGCATCCGCCGGGCCCGCTAGGGCAAGCCGCTCATGCATCCGCAGCTGTCGTTCGATCAGGCGCCGCCGATCGACGTCCCCTTCCGTTTTTTCCTGACGGCGCCCCTTTTTGGTATCGCCGCCGGGGTGCTGCTGCTGCTCGAAGGCGGCACGATGCTTGCTGCGCGCTGGTCGTCCGCCACGCTGGCTGGTGTTCATTTGCTGGTGGCTGGCTATCTGTTGTTCGCCATGTGTGGGGCGTTGCTGCAGTTCGTCCCGGTCGCCGCAGGCGGGAATGTCTGGCGTCCGCGCTGGGTGGCCGCCTGGGTTCATCCACTGCTGATCCTCGCCGTGATTCTGCTGGTCGCCGCCTTTATGGTGCGCCTGCCGGGGCTGTTCATCGCCGCGGCGGCGGGGTTTTCCCTCGCGCTCGGGGTGTTTAGCCTGATTGTCGGCTGGGCGTTGTGGCGCACTCCGGCACGCGGACCGACCATCGTGGCTTTGCGACTGGCCCTGTTCGGTCTGCTGGCGACTCTGGCATTGGGTGTCGCGCTGGCTCTGGGGCTGGCCGGCCGGCTTGCCCTCCCGCTGCTTCCCCTGACCGATGTGCATGCCGCCTGGGGACTGGGCGGATGGGCATTGAGCTTGTTGGCGGGTGTTTCCTATCTGGTCGTGCCCATGTTCCAGCTCACTCCCAGTTACCCGGCCTGGCTTGCCCGTGGGCTTCCGCCCGCCCTGTTTGCTTTATTGCTGCTCTGGTCGCTGCAGTACGAGACTGCCGACAGTCCTGCCAGCCAGCTCGTGCTTATCGTCGGGCTGGGCATCGGTGCCGCCTTCGCCGCGGTGACGCTGCATTTGCAAGGGCGCCGACGCCGTAAGGTGAGCGATCTTACCTTGTTGTTTTTTCGTACCGCCATGCTGGCTTTGCTGGCCGTGTTTTTCAGCTTTGTGGTGTTTGCCTGGCTACCGGAACTGCGTCTCGACCCGCGTACCGCGGTTTGGTCGGGGATGCTGGTCATTGTCGGGGTGTTTATCTCGGCAGTGAACGGCATGCTCTACAAGATCGTGCCGTTTCTCAACTGGCTCCACCTGCAGAACCTGTATGGACTGAAAGCCGTGCCGCCGACGATGCACCAGATGATCCCCGAAGCGGCGATGCGCAGGCAGTTCCGGCTGCATCTCGCTGCATTGGCCTTGTTGCTTGGCGCAGTCTGGTGGCCCGCGCTGGCCCGCCCGGCCGGTTTGCTCTTCGCCCTGTCCTGTGCCTGGTTAGGCTGGAATCTGATCAGCGCGGCGCGGGTTTATCGCGACTTCAAAAGTCGTATTCCCGCAGACGCTGGAGAGCTTCGATCTTGATGCGTTTGCCGTGCATGTCGATGAGCTTGGCATCGGCCAGATCGTGCAGGATGCGGGACAAGGTTTCCGGCGTCAGGTTGAGCCGCGAGGCGATGATTTGTTTCGAGGTAGGCAAGACGATCTCGACGCTGCCGCTGCATTCTTCGTCGGGGCAATGTTGCAACAGGTAACCAATCACCCGTTGGGCGCTCGAGCGCAAGGAATAGGATTCGACATCCTGGATCAGGGCATGCATGCGCATGGCCAAGCCGGCCAGCAGATGACGGGCAAAGGAACTGTCGGTTTCGAGCAGATCGAACAGCACATCCCGTCCGATGTGGAGCAGCAGCGTATCGGCAAGCGCTTGGGCGAAAACGGGGTAGGGCCGTTGGGCGAACATGGCCGCTTCGCCAAAGCTTTGTTTCGGGCCGATGATTTCGACGACCTTCTCGTTGCCGTTGCTGGAGGGAAAGGCAAGCTTGATCTGACCGAACACCACGATGTAGATGCCCAACGCCAGATCGCCTTTTTGAAACAGCATCTCACCCTTCGGCAGCCGCTTGTTGCGCGTGTGGCCGGCAACCTGGCCGAGCTGGTCGGGGGTAAGCGCCTGAAAAAGCGGCAGACGCGTCAACAGGGTTGGGGTGTCGATGCGCGTGTCGGGCTGAAGCTGCATGGGGTCACTCCTCAAGGAGGCGCAAACTTACCACGAAGCGCCTCAAGCCTGAGGCGATCCAGATTCTCTGGCCGGTGCTGCGTCGAGGTGACGATGCAGCGCGGATTAACCCGCAGCGACATGCTGCGGTCGCCTGTCGGCGCGCGGCCGAGTGTCCAGAGGAACGGAAATCGTATCGTTGGGGGCGCTGTCGGCGACTACGCGGCGCAAACGGGCAACGCTCTGGATCAGGATGCGTCTGCCATCGATTTCGATCAGTCCGGCAGCGGCCAGATCGTGCAGGATGCGCGAAAAGGTTTCCGGCGTGAGATTCAGGCGCGAGGCGGTAATCTGTTTCGAAGTCGGCAGGGCGATCTCGGTACAGTCGGCGCGCTCGCCGCAGCAATGATGAAGCAAATGGCAGATGACGCGTTCTGTGCTGGTACGCAGCGTATACGACTCGATGTCGTTGACCAGCGAATGGTTGTGGATCGCCAGTCCGATCAGCATGCGGCGCGCGAAGGCCGGTTCGCATTCCAGCAGGGCGAAGACATCCTCGCGGGAGACGAAGATCAGCAGCGAATCGGTCAGCGCCTGGGCGAACACCGGATAGGGCTGCTGGGACAGCATCACCGCTTCGCCAAAGCTTTGATGGTCGTACACCACGTCGACGACTTTCTCATTGCCATTGCAGGACGGGAAGGCGAGTTTGATCTGACCATACACGACAAGATAAAAGCCGTGGGCGGCATCGCCTTTCTGAAACAGCGTCTCGCCTTTCGGCAAACGCTTGCCGCGCGCCCGCTCGGCAAGCGCCGCGATCCGTCCGGGCGGAAGCTCTTCAAACAGGGGCATGCAAGACAGCAGGGCCGCGGTGTCGATACGCTGGTCAGCCGTTGGCGTCATTTCGAGTTACCTGGCGTGGTTTGTTCTGGAGGCGGCTGAAGGAATGTTGTATCTGGCTCTGAAACACCTGCATGTTGCCTGCGTGATACTGAGCATCGGCGGCTTCTGCCTGCGTGGCTGGTGGCTCGGAAAGTCGGCGCTGGCGGGACGGCATGCCCCGTGGCATGGCGGTCGCCTCTGGTTGCGCGCCTTGCCGCACATCAACGACAGCCTGTTGCTGGCAGCCGCGCTCGGTCTGGCGGCGCTGCTCGGGCAATATCCGTTTGTCGATGCCTGGCTGACCGCGAAGGTGCTGGGCTTGCTGGCCTATATCGTTCTGGGTGCGCTGGCGCTCGGGCCAGGCCGACCGGCATCCATACGCCTTGCCGCCGGCGTCATGGCGCTGGCGGCATACGGCTGGATCGTGTCGGTGGCATTGTCCAAACATCCTGGCGGTTTTCTCGTGATCCTTGTCTGATGGGTGACGAATGCTAGAGGATCAGGACATCTCATCAAAGGGGGCAGCGCACCATTGCAATGGGCGGAACTACCTCTTAATAGGTAGATAAATGGCGCTTTTTCTGGCGATAACATCCGTAGAATCATGGGCATGCACACTGAGATCCGATTTTGCTGCGTTGCGTGTACTACGCCGAAATACTGATCCTTACCCACAAATACAACGTGGTCGACGTTTAATCACCCGTGAAACGCATCTTTCCGGTTTTTTCGCAGTTTCTGCGCGACTCGGTACTGTTCCGGGTCGGGCTGGCTTTGAGCGCTTTGGCACTGCTCTCCTTCGTTTCCATCGTCATCTCGACGGTAATCGCCGAGGACATCAGCGGCCGGGCGAATGCCGTGAACGTATCGGGTTCCTTGCGCATGCTGACCTTTCGCACGCTCAGCGAAATACTCCAGCCGGAAAAGCGCGTCCAGGCGCTTGAAACCATCAAGGTCTTTGAACGGCGTCTGCTCGGGCTGGAACGTTTCGTGGTCGCCAAGTCGGATGCCAACGCGCCGTCTGTCAAGGCCGTGCAGGATGTCTTGCAACGCTGGAACACGCACATGCGCGATCTTGAGGTGAATGCCGGCTTGGGCGATATTTCCGCGCTCAAGCAGGTGGCGCACGAGATACCCAACTACGTCGACCAGATCGATCATGTCGTGTATCTGATCGAAATCGAGCTGGAAAGCAAGGCGCGGCTGCTGCGTGTCATTCAGCTTGCCTTGTTGGCGCTGATCGTGATGATCAGCGCTCTGACCATCTGGATACTGCGGCGTCGCCTTATTTCGCCTCTGGCGGAGTTGGTACAGGCGGCCCAGACGGTCAAGCAAGGGTCTTTTTCGGTGCGCGTACAACGTGTCGGCAACGACGAACTGGGTCAGCTGGGTCGTGCTTTCAATACCATGGTCGCCGAGATCGCCACGATGTACGCCCATCTCGAAGACAAAGTCGAGGAAAAGACGCGCGAACTGAAGCGCTCCAACGAATCGCTGGAATTGCTGTATCGCATCAGCCAGCAGCTTTCCGCCAGCGATCTGACGCTCGACAACGTGCAATCGGTCATGCGCGATGTCGCAGCGGCTCTGGAGTTGGGCCACAGCATGATTTGCATCAGCGAAAACGGGCATCTGCCGGCGAAAGTCGTCGCTGGCGATGTGACGCCGGAGGAAATGCTGGCGATGCGCGGGCAGTCGGATTGCGCGCTGTGCTTCTCCTGCAAGGAAAAATCCCTGGTCGAGCAATCTGCGGCACAGTCCTTCGTGATTGTCCCGATCGGCGACGGTGATCGTCTGCGTGGCGTGTTGCCGATTCTGCTCGGGGAGGTAAAACAACCGCTGACGCACGAGAAGGGACGTATCCTTGAAACGGTAGGCCGGCATGTCTCGAATGCGCTGATCAACATGCGTCGCACCGAAGAGAAACACCGTCTCGCAGTGCTCGAAGAGCGTTCGGTGATCGCACGTGAATTGCATGATTCGATCGCCCAGTCGCTCAGTTACCTGCAGATTCAGGTGACGCGTCTGGAAAAGAGTCTTGATCGCGGCGGCGATACGCGCGCCATTGCGCTGGAATTGAAGCAGGGGCTGAGCGGCGCCTACCGCGAGCTGCGCGAGTTGATCGTTACCTTCCGGTTGCGCATCGATGCCGGCGGCTTCAATGTCGCCCTGCAGCAGACCATTGCGGAGTACTCGGAAAAGCTGGGATTTCCCGTCGGGCTTGACAATAACCTGTCGGATATCGCGCTCTCGGGCAACGAGGAAATGCACGTTATCCGCATCATCCGCGAAGCCATGGCCAACATCGAGCATCATGCCCAGGCCAAGCAGGCGCGCGTGTCAATCCAGGTCAATGAGGCTCATTTTGTCACGGCTGAAATTTTCGATAATGGCAAGGGCTTCGACCCGGCTTGTACGCCTGAGAATCACTTTGGCGTCAGCATCATGCATGACCGGGCACACATTCTTGGCGGGCGACTTGAGGTCGACAGCGCGCCTGGCGCGGGAACAAGCGTTTCATTGAATTTCCTGCCACAGAAATATCGGCAGGCTTCCTGAAGAAAACTATCATGGACGAAACTACGCGCGTACTTGTTATCGATGATCATCCCTTATTGCGCAAGGGAGTCTGCCAACTGATCGGGCTCACCGACGATTTGGTTGTCGTCGGCGAAGCCGCCAGCGGACGGGAAGGCATCGAGCTCGCAAAACAGCTCAATCCCGATCTGATCCTGCTCGATCTCAACATGAAGGGCATCAACGGGCTGGAAACCCTGCGCACCCTGCGCGATATGGGCGAGGATGCACGCATCATCCTGCTGACGGTGTCGAATGCGCCGGACGACCTGATTGCGGCGATTCGCGCCGGGGCCGACGGCTACATTCTCAAGGACAACGATCCGGATGACATTCTTCGGCTGATCGCCGACGCCATGCGCGGCCAGACGGCGATCAGCCCCGAACTGGCGAGTCTGCTCGCCGCCGCCTTGCGCGAGGAAAGCATGACCGAGCAGCGCAGCCATGCCAGTCTGACCGAACGCGAAACCGCCATTCTGAAATGCCTGGCAGCGGGCATGTCGAACAAGTTGATCGCACGCGAGTTGGATATCATGGAAAGCACCGTCAAGGTGCATGTGCGGAATCTGCTAAAAAAACTCAAGTTCCGTTCGCGTGTCGAGGCGGCGGTCTGGGCGGTGGCCCAGCAGCTTGACTGAAGCAGGTCGCCCGCCCCTGATTCAGGCGCGCCGGTCGGTCAGGAGTTTCTTCAGACCCGCTACATTCAGTATGCGGATATGCTTTTGATGGACTGTGATCAGTCCGTCTTCCTGAAACTTGGAGAAAGCGCGGCTGACGGTTTCGAGCTTGAGTCCAAGATAGGAGCCGATCTCGTTGCGCGTCATGCGCAGGTTGAAATCGATTGCGGAAAAGCCGCGCGCGGTGAAGCGCTGCGACAGGTTGAGCAGGAAGGCGGCCAGTCGCTCTTCGGCGCGCATGATGCCGAGCAGCATCATCACGCCATGGTCGCGCACGA
>CAZAWN010000042.1:0-3339 GCA_964488825.1 uncultured Methyloversatilis sp.
CCTACCGACCCTGTTTGAACCGTTCTATCCCCTCTACCAGCGTTGCCATGGCTTGCTGCAAGGTGTCGATCAGCGTGGCGATGGCGCGTGGGTCGACTTGCTCGCCGGCCGACTTGATGGTCAGTTCGATCTCTTTGGCAGCTTGGGCGACCTGATGGGCGCCCAGGGTGGCGGCGGTGCCTTTCAAGCCATGCGCTGATCGGTACAAGAGGGTCATTTCGCCATCTTCCAGCAGCTTGCGAAAACGCGCCGGGGTATCGCCATGCGTAGCGGGCAAGCGTTCGATCAGGCTCAGGTAACGCTTGCGCTTGCCGCCCACGGCAATCAGGCCATCGGCGACGCTCAGACCGGGAATGTCGGGTAGCGCAACTTCTTCCTCGGGGACCTGCGATGGGAGGGGTGGGCTGCTCGACAAAGTCGGCGCTGACGTGACGGCACTGGCGGGCGTGGCGGGCAGCCAGCGGCGCAGTACCGTGAACAGGGTGGCAGGCCTGACGGGTTTGGTCATGAAGTCGTTCATTCCTGCGGCCAGACAAGCCTCGCGATCTGCCACGAAGGCATTGGCGGTCATGGCGATGATCGGAATCGATGTAACAGAGGGGTGGGCGCGCAACTGGCGCGTCGCTTCAATGCCATCGAGCACGGGCATCTGCATGTCCATCAGAATCAGGTCGTATCTTGCCTGCGTGGCGCGCATTACCGCCTGCGCGCCGTCTTCGGCCATGTCGAGAATACATCCGCTGTCCTCGAACAGCGTCAGGGCTACCTCGCGGTTGATCGGGTCGTCTTCCGCCAACAGCAGGCGATAGCCGTGCAGGTTCGGCGGCGTGTTCTCTGCTGCATGGGCGTCGCTGGTTGTCTGAGAGCCGATCAGATAGCGCTGCAAGGCGCCATGCAGCAGGGCCAGTGAAACCGGCTTGATGATTACGTCGGCAAAGTCGGCCGCAGGAGCAGAATCGAGAATGTGGCGGTCTCCCGAAGCCGTGACCAGCCAGACTACGGGCTGGTGCGTTAGTGGCAGGGCGCGAATGGCGCTCAGGGTGGCAAAGCCATCCATTCCCGGCATCATCATGTCAAGCAAAACCAGATTGATCGGCTGGCCGCGATCATCCGCTTCGGTAAGTATCTGCAGGGCTTCTTCTCCTGAAGCCACGGCCCGGTTCTGCATGCCGATGCGACTGAGCAAGTGGGAGTGCACCGTGCGGGTTGTCTTTGAGTCATCGACCACCAGCGCGTGCTGACTGAGCAGGGCCGCGATGTGGTAATTCGCGCTATCAATGCCGAGGCGACTGAGACGCGCTGTCATCCAGAAGGTGCTACCGACGCCGGGCGTACTGTCGACGCCAACCGCTCCGCCCATCATCTGCGCCAATTTCTGGGTGATCGCCAGGCCCAGGCCGGTGCCGCCAAAGCGTCGCGTGGTGGAGTTGTCGGCCTGGGAGAAGAGCTGGAACAATCGGGCTTGGTGTTCGGCCGGGATTCCAATACCCGTATCGCTGACGGAGAAACGCATCATTACGGAGCTTTCACTGGAATCAATCACTTCGGTGCGCAGTGTGATGGCGCCGCGTTCGGTGAATTTGACGGCATTGCCGAGAAAGTTGAGCAAGGCCTGTCCCAGCCGCGTCGAATCGCCCATCAGCATGCCGCACGAGGGGGCGGTATCGACGATCAGTTCGAGATGCTTGGCCTGGATGCGCTCCAGCATCATGCCGCAGATGCGCGAAATCAGATCGTCGAGATCGAACTGCGTTTCCTCGAGCACCAATTTCTCGGCTTCGATCTTTGAAATGTCGAGAATATCGTTGATCACGCTGAGCAGATGCTCGGCGGAAGTGGCGATCATGTTGAGTTTGCCGATTGGCTCCGGATCGGCAAGCTTGCGCCGCAGGGCGTAGGTCAGTCCGATGATGGAATTCATCGGCGTGCGGATTTCATGGCTCATGTTGGCCAGAAAACGGCTTTTCGCCAGATTGGCCGCTTCGGCCGCAGCGGCGCGATCCTTGAGTTGTTCGTTCAGCGCGACGACTTCTCTTGATCGCTCGGCGACCAATTCTTCAAGATGATGACGGTGTTGGTCGAGTTCGGCCCCAATCCGCTTTTTCTCGGTGACATCCTCTTTGATCGAGAGATAGTGGGTGATGCGCCCATCCGGCATGCGGATCGGCGAGATGAATTGAAACTCGACGTAGGTTTCGCCGTTTTTCCGCAGATTGACGAATTCGCCTTGCCAGGTTTTGCCATCCGACAGTGCTTGCCACAGGCTTGCGTAGGTTTCTTTCGGTGTTTGTCCCGACTGGAGCAAGCGCGGATTCTTGCCGATCACCTCTTCGGCAGCGTAGCCGCTGCTGCGACAGAACTCGGCATTGACGAATTCGATTTCCGCCGCGGTGTTGGTGATGGCGATGCTGTGCGGGCTTTGCTCTACAGCCAGCGAGAGTTTGCGCATCTGCTCTTCGGCCTGCTTGCGTTCCGTGATGTCGCGATTGGCGCCGCAACGGCCGAGAAAACGCCCTTCGCTATCGTGTATCGGCCGGCAATGATGCTCGATCCAGCGGTCGCTGCCGTCGCGGTGGCGGATACGCAGATCCATCCGATGTTCGGGCTCGTTGGGGGCGTTTTCCCAATGGTGGAAATATTTGTTCTGGTCTTCCGGATGGATTACCGCATGCATCAGGTCCGGTGCGGCGACCAACTCCTCCGGTGCGAATCCGCAGATTTCCTTGCATGCTGGCGAAATGAAACGATAGCGATGGTTAGTGTCGGTGACAAAAACCCAGTCGCCGGTATTCTCGGCCAGCAGACGGAACATGTTTTCCGCCTGTTCGAGCGCATGTGTTGCGCGCCGGTAAGTGCTGATGTCGACATAGGTCAGCACCAGGCCAGCGACCTGTTTATTAACGTCCTGATAAATGCAGATACGGCGCAGATAAGTACGCTCGTTGCGCCATTCGATCTGCTTTTCGCAGGGCTCGTGCGTCTGAAGGACATTGATCAGATCGTCGAACAGCGTCTCGTCCGACTCGATGGTCTTGAAGTGACGCAAGTCGCGGCCGATGTCCTGCTGCAGGATGGGGAAGATTTCCAGCGCCTTGGGTGTGAACAGGCGAATCGAGTGGTCGGTGTCGAGAAAAATCGTCGCCAGTTCAGTGGAGAGAATCAGGTTGTTGAGGTTACCGGTGACGGTGTTGAGTTCCTGAATTTTGAGTTCGTGTTCGGCATTGACGCTGTAAAGCTCCTCGTTGACCGAGTGCAGTTCCTCGTTGGTGCTTTGCAGTTCCTCATTCGATGCCAGCAGTTCCTCGTTGGTCGCCTGCAGCTCTTCGTTGCTGGTTTCGA